>DNXA01000286.1:7987-8529 GCA_003506065.1 Actinomycetota bacterium | reverse complement strand
GGAATCGGCATCCTGGCCGATCTTCAGGGTCCCAAGATTCGTCTTGGCCGCTTCGCTGGCGGCCCGGTGCTGCTGACCGAGGGCGAGGAGTTCATCGTCACCACCGAAGAGGTGCCGGGCGACAAGTTCATCGTCTCCACCTCGTACATGGGGCTTCCCGAGGATGTGCACCCTGGCGACAGTGTGCTCGTCGATGACGGCCGCATCGCTCTGGAGGTCGTCCGCGTCGAAGGTCCCCGTGTAGTGACCCGAGTAGTTGAGGGTGGTCGCGTCTCTGACCACAAGGGCTTCAACCTTCCCGGTGCAGCGATGAGCGTGCCCGCGATGTCTGCCAAGGACCGCGGCGATCTTCGCTGGGCCCTGCGCATCGGCTGCGACATGATCGCGCTTTCGTTTGTGCGCAGCGCCACCGACATTGAAGACGTGCACGCCATCATGACCGAAGAGGGCGTGCGCATCCCAGTGCTGGCCAAGGTGGAGAAGCCGCAGGCGGTCGCCAATCTGCACGAGATCATCAATGCCTTCGATGGCGTGATGGTTGC
>DNXA01000286.1:6555-7924 GCA_003506065.1 Actinomycetota bacterium | reverse complement strand
ACGCAGATGCTCGACAGCATGATCAGTGCCAAGCGCCCTACGCGGGCAGAGGCCAGTGACGTCGCCAATGCGGTTCTTGATGGTGCCGATGCCTTGATGCTCTCTGGCGAGACCAGCGTTGGCGCCCATCCCACAACAGTGGTCGAGACGATGGCGCGCATCATCGAGCATGTTGAACAGGAAGCACTGGGGCGCCTTCCAGAATTGGACGAGCCCCGCGCTGGCTCCACCAACCGTGCGCTGACGCATGCGGCGGTGATGGTGGCNNTGATCGCCTTCACCGAGACCGGACTCTCAGCGCGGCTGATTGCTCGCTGGCGCAGTGTCACCAAGTTGCTTGCCTTCACGCCCAACCCGCGAGTGCGCAGTCAGCTGGCACTGTGCTGGGGGGTGGAGACCTTCCTGGTCTCGCAGGTCGAGCACACCGATGACATGGTCATGCAGGTCGACAAGGCACTGCTCGACATCGGCCGGGTGACCCCGGGGGAGCGAGTGGTGATCGTTGCCGGTGTTCCGCCGGGCGTTCCCGGTACGACCAATGGCATGCGCGTGCACCGCATCGGCAGCTCGGGAATCGGCTCCGGCGTCTAGCTCTTCCTTGGCGGCTTGGGCTTCTTGGGCTTGGGCGCCGGCAGCGCAGCTGTGGTGATGTCCACCAGTGTCTCCAGCCAGTCGACATCTGCCAACCGCGCCTTGGAGATCTTCAACTGGGGCTTGGCACCCGGATACGGCTCACCGCGTGCGATGCGACCTGCGAAGGCCACACCCTCGTCCGTTGGCTTGATGAACAGGGTGTTGTCGCAGATCAGTCCGATGATCTTCTCCTGGCAGTACAGGCCGTACTCACCGAACATCGGCGAGGCACGCATCTGACGAGAGGCAAGCTGCTCCAGCACGTAGTCCACGAAAGCCCGGTCAGTGCTCATCTCTTCGGAGGTGGCCCAGGAGCGAATCGAAGCAGCACTGCATCGGTGGTGCACTGGAAGCGATAGCGCGCTCCATCGGGAACCATGATTCCGTCGTTGGGCTTCAGATCGGCGAGCAGCACATCATCGGCAGCCCAGAAGGTGGCCTCGCCTTCGATGACATACCAAATGGAGTCTCCTGGGTGGGAGTGCAAGCCGTTCTCGCCGCCCTCTGCGCGATAGCGGCTGACCGATAGGCCGAGTTCGTCACTGCGCGCGAGCGCGGCGGCCTTGCCAGTGAGGTCACTGGCACTGAAGGTCTGGAAGCCGCCGGAAGCCTCAGTGGTCGCATCGGACAGGGGCATGTCCCAGGCGACGCGGTCGGGAAAGTGGCCGTAGAACTTCTCTGTCACGCTCGTGATCCTTCCACAATTCCTTGCTCCGAGAATGGTCGATCAATGCTC
>DNXA01000286.1:5289-6511 GCA_003506065.1 Actinomycetota bacterium | reverse complement strand
ATCTCACCAATTGCTGCGCTCATGACCAGCGCAAATGCCTGATCTTGGTTGAGGCTTGATCGGTATCCGTTGAGATCGAGAAACACCACTGCGGCCAACCAGGCGATGCGCTTATTGCCGTCGACCAGCGCGTGATTGCGAACCAAGGAGTGGAGCAAGGCTGCTGCTTTCAATTCGATGGTCGCGTATGCGTCTTCTCCGAACACGCTGGAGCGCGGCCTTGCCCCTGCAGCATCAAGGAGCCCAAGATCTCGAACCGGCCCTGCCTGGAGGGCGCGAACCAAGCCCAGGAGATCTTCAATAGTGAGATAGACCGGATCGCTCATACGCTGCCAAGGCGATCGAGCACATCGGCCCATTCGAGCAGCATTCGCGATGTTGCCTCCTCGACGGCACTGCCGTGAGAGCTCCGGTCGAGTCGATCGAGCACAGCGCGACGAATGACCTCCTGCCTCGAAATACCCTCAATCTCGGCGAGCTCAGCGAGCGCAGAGTCGAGTGCTTCATCAGTTCGCAAGGTGAGTGACATGCGTGGATAGTATCAAACTGATACCACTTTGCCAAAGGTGCGACATTGGCTGCCGCCGGTGAATTGGCAGGCGATCCTGGGCGATAGAGTCAGCCCTGCTCGACATCCTTTAAGCCCGTCCTGTGAGGCGGGGAAGGGGGTCCGAATGGACTCTGCACGCGCGCACGATCTTCGGACCGTGCTTTCCGGCGATGACATCGCCCGAGCGAGCCGTCGCATCGCCCATGAGATTGTTGAGAAGGCCAAGGGTGCCTCCGATCTTGTGATTCTGGGAATTCCTACTCGCGGGGTCTATCTGGCTCAACGCATCGCGGCTGCCATCTCTGAGATCGAGGGCGTTGAGGTTCCGGTTGGCGCTCTGGACATCACTTTGTACCGCGATGATCTGC
The DNA here is from genome assembly GCA_003506065.1 of Actinomycetota bacterium. Classification (GTDB taxonomy): domain Bacteria; phylum Actinomycetota; class Actinomycetes; order S36-B12; family S36-B12; genus UBA11398. The sequence continues at coordinate 5,593 of DNXA01000286.1, read as the reverse complement.
GGCTGCAGCCGCCCCGCGCCCTGGAGCCCACCTCCATTCCATCTGGTGGCATCGACGGCAAGACGGTGGTCCTGGTCGATGACGTCCTCTACTCCGGGCGCACGATTCGGGCCGCGCTCGACGCGCTGAACGATGTGGGCAGGCCTGCCGCGGTGCGCCTCGCGGTGCTGGTCGATCGAGGGCATCGCGAACTGCCCATCAGGCCTGACTACGTCGGCAAGAACATTCCGACCTCATCGAGTGAGCAGGTGTTCGTCCGGCTCAGTGAGCTCGATGGCACTGATTCCGTCGAAATCGCCGATGG
>DNXA01000286.1:3660-5265 GCA_003506065.1 Actinomycetota bacterium | reverse complement strand
GATCGCTCGGTCAAGAAGCTGCCGACTCTGCGCGGACGCACGGTGGTCAATCTCTTCTTCGAGGACTCCACGCGTACGCGCATCTCATTCGAGCTCGCTGCAAAGCGCCTGTCGGCTGATGTCATCAACTTCGCCGCGAAGGGCTCGTCGGTCTCCAAGGGTGAGAGCCTGAAGGACACCGCCCTGACCCTCGAAGCCATGGGCGCCGATGCAGTGGTGATTCGGCACTGGGATTCCGGTGCGCCCTACCGCTTGGCACATGCGAACTGGATCGGCGGCTCGGTCATCAACGCCGGCGATGGCACGCATGAGCATCCAACTCAGGCACTGCTCGACGCCTACACGATGCGCAAGCATCTGCGCGATGGACAAGGCGCTCTCGAAGGCGTTCGTGTTGGCATCGTTGGCGATGTCCTGCACAGTCGAGTGGCGCGATCCAATGTGCTGCTGCTGCAGACCCTTGGCGCTGAAGTGACTCTGGTTGCGCCGCCCACGCTGTTGCCGATCGGCATTGAGCAATGGCCATGCGAGGTGAGCTATCACATCGACGAGGTGCTGCCCAAGGTCGATGCGATCATGATGCTGCGCGTGCAGTCCGAGCGCATGAAGGACGCGTACTTCCCGACCGCTCGCGAATACAGCCGCCTGTATGGGCTCGGCGGCGATCGCATGCGCCTGCTGCCAGAGCACGCGATCGTGATGCACCCAGGCCCGATGAATCGGGGCATGGAGATCTCAGCTGAAGTCGCCGACAGTGCCCAGGCGGTGATGGTTGAGCAGGTCGCCAATGGTGTCAGTGTGCGAATGGCTGTTCTGTACTTGTTGCTTAGTGGAGCGAGGAGTTGAGTCAATGACCGCGATCGTCATCCAAGGTGTGCGTCCCTACGGGGAGGATGCCGTCGATCTGGTCATCAACGACGGAGTGATCACCGAGATCCTCCCCGCCGGTACTGCCACGGGCACCATCATCGAGGCCGATGGGCTGATCGCCCTGCCTGGCTTCGTTGATCTGCACACGCATTTGCGCGAACCAGGGCGCGAGGATGCCGAGACCATCGAGACCGGCTCACGCGCTGCTGCTCTTGGCGGATTCACCTGTGTGCATGCAATGGCGAACACAGATCCGGTCGCAGACACCGCGGGCGTGGTCGAACAGGTCTGGCGCATCGGCCGCGAGATCGGACTCGTTGATGTGCGACCAGTTGGCGCCGTGACCGTTGGGCTTGAAGGCACCCAGTTGGCTGAGATCGGAGCGATGGCCAATTCAGCGGCCGGCGTCACGGTGTTCAGCGACGATGGCAAGTGCGTGCACGATGCGCTGCTGATGCGTCGAGCACTTGAGTATGTGAAGGCCTTCGGCGGTGTGGTTGCGCAGCACGCGCAGGAGCCGCGACTCACCGAGAACGCACAGATGAACGAAGGCGAACTGTCGGGTCGTCTCGGCATGGTCGGATGGCCGGCCGTGGCTGAAGAGGCGATCATCGCTCGCGATGTCCTGCTCGCAGAGCACGTGGGCTCGCGGCTGCACGCATGCCACGTCTCGACCGCAGGGTCGGTCGAGGTGATCCGCTGGGCCAAGAGCCGCGGAGTCAATGTCACAGCAGA
>DNXA01000286.1:0-3644 GCA_003506065.1 Actinomycetota bacterium | reverse complement strand
GCACTGCCGATGTGCTTGCCCTGCGTGCGGCGCTGGCCGATGGAACCATCGACGCTGTGGCAACCGATCATGCGCCACATCCGCATGAGCACAAGGATTGCGAATGGGGTTCAGCGGCCATGGGCATGCTGGGCTTGCAGACCGCATTCAGTGTGGTGATGGAGACGATGATTCAACCGGGGCTGCTGGATTGGCGCGGGGTTGCTGACCGCATGTCGGTTCGCCCGGCCCGTATCGGAGGAGTTGTCACTCAGGGCCATGCCCTTGAGATTGGAGCGCTGGCGAACATCGTCGTGATCGACCCGAATGCCCGCTGGACCGTGGTGCCCGAGGAGCTCGCCTCCAAGAGCTCCAATACGCCCTATGCCGCTCGGGAGTTCCCCGGCGTCATCGTGCACACATTCTTTGAAGGTCGACCAACAGTGTTAGGTGGCGTACTCGCATGACCCAGCAGGAATCCGCAGCACATGAACCAGCAGTACTGGTACTCGAGGATGGTCGAGTCATGCGCGGCGAGCGCTACGGCGCGTCAGGTGTGACCTTCGGCGAAGCGGTGTTCTCAACGGGCATGTCGGGCTACCAGGAGACGCTGACCGACCCCTCGTATCACCGCCAGGTCGTCATCATGACTGCCCCGCACATCGGCAACACGGGCGTGAATCTCCAGGATGCCGAATCCAGCCAGATCTGGGTAGCGGGCTACGTCGTGCGCGATCCATCGCGTGTGTCTTCCAATTGGCGCGCCACAGGCGATCTCGCTGATGCCCTTGCTGCGCAAGGCATTGTCGGCATCAGCGGCATCGACACACGTGCTCTCACGCGCCATCTGCGCGAGCGTGGCGCAATGCGGGTGGGCATCTTCACCGGCGAGTTGGCCAAGAAGTCGACTGATGAGCTCGTCGCCGAGGTGCAGGCCAGTCCCGCAATGGTGGGCGCCAGCCTGACTGACGATGTCAGCACGAACGAGGCCTATGTCGTGCCTGCGATCGGCGAGCGACTGTTCACTGTTGCTGCCATCGACCTGGGCATCAAGACCATGACCCCGCACCGACTCGCCGAGCGCGGAGTTGAAGTGCATGTGCTGCCCGCATCGGCATCAATCGATGAGATCTATGCCATCGAACCTGATGGTGTCTTCTTCTCCAATGGCCCGGGCGATCCAGCCACGGCAGATGATGCGGTGGCAACCATGCAAGCCGTGCTTGCAAAGCGCACCCCCATCTTCGGCATCTGCTTCGGCAATCAGGTGCTCGGACGCGCGCTGGGGCTTGGCACCTACAAGCTTCGCTACGGCCACCGTGGCATCAACCAGCCGGTGCAGGATCTGCGAACCGGCAGTGTTGCTGTCACCGCCCACAATCACGGATTCGCCGTTGATGCTCCTCGCGATGGCGAGTTCGATACTCCATTCGGCAAGGCCGTCGTGAGCCATGTCTGCCTGAATGACGACGTGGTTGAAGGCCTTCGCTGCCTGGAGACTCCTGCTTTCAGCGTGCAGTACCACCCAGAAGCAGCGGCCGGTCCTCATGATTCGGCCTATCTGTTCGACGAGTTCATTGAATTGATGCAGAGCAATCGGAAGGTGCGTGCCTGATGCCACGTCGCAGTGACATCTCATCGGTGATGGTGATTGGGTCCGGACCGATCGTCATCGGACAGGCTTGCGAGTTCGATTACTCCGGCACCCAGGCCTGTCGGGTGCTGCGCGATGAAGGCATCCGCGTGGTGCTGGTGAACTCCAACCCCGCAACGATCATGACTGATCCTGAGTTCTCCGATGCCACCTACATCGAGCCCATCACACCTGAGTTCGTCGAGCGCATCATCGCCAAGGAACGCCCCGATGCACTGCTGCCCACCTTGGGAGGGCAGACCGCGCTGAACACGGCAATCGCCTTGCACAAGAACGGAGTGCTCGCGAAGTACGGGGTCGAGCTCATCGGTGCTGATGTCGATGCGATCGAACGTGGCGAGAACCGTGAGATGTTCAAGAGGATCGTGGCCGACATCGGTGCGGAGAGTGCTCGCTCTGTCATCTGCCATTCGCTGGATGAATGCCTCGCCGCAGTTGATGAACTGGGATACCCGATGGTGGTGCGTCCCTCATTCACCATGGGCGGTGCGGGTTCGGGCATGGCCTATGACGAGACAGATCTTCGCCGCATCGCCGGTGCCGGACTGCAGGCCAGCCCCACAACGGAGATCCTGCTGGAGGAGTCGATCCTGGGCTGGAAGGAATACGANNTGACCTTGACCGATCGTGAGTACCAGCACATGCGCGATGTCGGCATCCAGATCATTCGCGCAGTGGGCGTGGACACCGGTGGATGCAATATTCAATTCGCCGTGAATCCCGAGGATGGTCGGCTCATCGTCATCGAGATGAATCCGCGCGTTTCTCGCTCCTCTGCGCTGGCCTCGAAGGCCACGGGCTTCCCGATCGCAAAGATCGCTGCCCGCCTCGCTGTTGGATACACCCTCGATGAGATCCCCAACGACATCACCAAGGAGACCCCGGCCTCCTTTGAGCCCAGTCTTGACTACATCGTGGTGAAGATCCCACGCTTCGCATTCGAGAAGTTCCCGATGGCCGACACCACGTTGACCACCACGATGAAGAGCGTCGGCGAGGCCATGTCGATCGGCCGCAACTTCACCGAAGCGCTGCAGAAGGCCTTGCGCTCCCTGGAGAAGGCCGAGGCGATCTTCACCTGGCCGGCCACTCGCGAGGAGGTCGATGTCGAAGAGCTCAAAGCCACGATGGGCCGACCCCACGATGGACGCCTGTCCTTGGTGCAGCAGGCCCTTTGGGCCGGTGTCCCGCCCGAGCAGGTCTTCGACATCACCAAGATCGATCCATGGTTCCTTGATCAGATCTGCCTGATCAACGAGGTTGCCGACGAAGTCCGCGCCGCCGCTGAGCTGGATCCCACGATCCTGCGCAAGGCCAAACGGCATGGATTCTCTGATCGCCAGCTAGCGCAGTTGCGCGGGTTCACCGAGACAGAGGTCCGCCACTTGCGTCACAGCTATGGCATTCGGCCGGTCTACAAGACAGTCGACACCTGCGCTGCTGAGTTCGCGGCCAAGACGCCGTACCACTACTCCGCCTACGACGAAGAGACCGAGGCGATTCCCAGTGATCGCGAGAAGGTCATCATTCTGGGCTCGGGTCCCAACCGCATTGGTCAGGGCATTGAGTTCGACTACTCCTGCGTTCACGCAGCATTGACTCTGCGCGAGGCCGGTTACGAGACCATCATGGTGAACTGCAATCCGGAGACAGTGTCAACTGACTACGACACCTCGGATCGTCTCTACTTCGAGCCGCTCACCTTGGAAGACGTCCTTGAGATCGTGCATGCAGAGCAGCAGGCCGGAACTCTCAAGGGAGTCATCGTGCAGCTCGGTGGCCAGACCCCGCTGGGGCTTGCGCAGGCCTTGAAGGATGAGGGAGTGCCGATCGTTGGCACCTCGCCGGAGTCCATCCACCTCGCTGAGGATCGCGGAGCCTTTGGTCAGGTGCTTGCCGAAGCCGGATTGCCAGCACCCAAGCACGGCATCGCCTCGTCCTTCCCGCAGGCCAAGGCCATTGCCGATGAGGTCGGCTACCCAGTGCTGGTTCGACCCAGCTACGTGCTTGG
>DNXA01000090.1:14149-15987 GCA_003506065.1 Actinomycetota bacterium | reverse complement strand
CAGCATCAGCGCGATGTTGCGAACGCTGTCAAGAATGCCCGTGAGATGGCACTCCTTCCCTACACCTCAACAGCACGCTAAGGATCGATGATGAAACTGATATTGACGCAGGAAGTCTCAGGTCTGGGCATTGCTGGCGACATCGTCACGGTGAAGGACGGATACGCGCGCAACTTCCTCATGCCACGTGGACTGGGCATTACCTGGACCCGCGGTGGGGAAAAGCAGGTGACGCAGATCAAGCGCGCCCGCAAGGTTCGCGAGATTCGCGACCTCGGTCACGCCAACGAGGTCAAGCAGGAGCTTGAGTCCTTGAAGGTGACTCTTCAGGCAAAGGCCGGCGACACTGGTCGCCTCTTCGGTTCGATCACCACAGCAGACATTGCCGATGCAGTGCGCGCCGCTGGTGGCCCTGCAATCGAAAAGCGCAAGGTGACTTTGGCCGCACCGGTGAAGACCGTTGGCTCCTACAACGCAACCGTGCTCGTGCACGAAGGCGTTGTTGCGAAGCTGACCTTTGAGGTCGTTGCCGGCTAGATCTACAGCACTACGCAGAGGGGACAGTCCGTTTACGGGCTGTCCCCTCTGCGTTGCTTGCTACACATCTGAAGGATTTGCTGGCTACAGTTCGCTCGCAGGCTGTGACTTCGGGGAGATGTGATGACATTCAAGAACTCAATCATGTTCTGCTTCTACAAATACACGGACTTCACTGGGCGCGCGAGCAGGGCGCAGTTCTGGTGGTTCACGCTCTTCGTGGTTCTGGTGAGCATGGCGCTCAATCTCATCGAGCTGGTGATCTTCCGCGACTCGAACATCCATATCCTCACCATCCTCTGGGCACTTGCGACGGTGATTCCTCATCTGGCTGTTGGATGCCGCAGATTGCACGACATTGGTCAGTCCGGTTGGCTCCAACTGCTGTGGATCATCCCCTGCATTGGGTTCATCGTGATGATCGTCCTCTACGCCATGCCGACCAAGGTGGGCGAGAATCAGTACGGCGCAATCACTATTTGATTTAGGAAGGAGTCGTTATGAGTTTTGGCCAATCAGTCAAGTATTGCTTGGGCAATTACGCCAAGTTTGACGGACGTGCGAGCAGATCCGAGTTCTGGTGGTTCTACCTCTTCTACGCAATCGTGGTTGGCATCCCGTATGTCATCGGCTACATCCTTCTCCTGGCAGGTCAGCCAGCCGGCGACATGTACGGCAATGTAGATATGACCTTCCCGGCTGGCGCGATCATCTTCTACATCATCGCGGGATTGCTGTCGCTGGCGCTGTTCATCCCCTACCTCGCAGTGAGTTGCCGCCGGCTGCATGACCGCGGCACATCGGGTTGGCTCAATCTGCTCCTGATCGTTCCCTGTGCAAATCTGGTGGTATTCGTGTTCTGGCTGCTTGAGGGCACCCCCGGACCGAATGCTTACGGCGAAGGCCCTGTGCGCGCATAGGTCACTTACTGTTGGGCAGTGGTCGCCAAGGGTCGGGTCGTTGGCCTGACCCTTGGCGCATTGCTTGCAGTCATCTTCACTTCTTCATGTGGCAACCTCAGTTCTGGAGCTGCCGGTGAGGCAGGCGAGCAGTGCCAAACAGCCTTCGCACCAGTTGATCCACAAGCCGATCTGTCCGCGAGGTGTGCAGCGGCGAAGCTGGATCAGTGGCATGCCCAGGGCAGCATGGGGATCGGGCAGCAGCTCAATGTTTCAAGCACCACCTTCACCGCGCCTCTGAAGGCCTTGGAGCCCAGTACGCCAGCACTGATTGGCTTTGATCTGCAGGAGCTCCAGGACGCGATCCTTGCCGGCAATGACCCCACTGATGAGCTCATCGAG
>DNXA01000090.1:11288-14118 GCA_003506065.1 Actinomycetota bacterium | reverse complement strand
TTCTGGAGGGACTGGGATCTGCAGTTGAGCAATCTGAAGAGATTCCAGGATGCGGGAGTCGCAGTGATCCTGTCGCCCCTGCACGAGGCCGGTGGGGATTGGTTCTGGTGGGGTGGCGCTGAGCCAGCGGTCTACCGGCAGTTGTGGTCGCAGTTGCAGACCAGAGCGTCTGCTGCCGGAGTTCACAATCTGCTCTGGGCCCTTGCTGCCGCGCCAAAGACGCGTAAGGAGATCGTCAGTCCCATCTCGCTGCTGCCACAGTCGGTCGACATCGCGGGGATCGACACGTATCAACAGACCAATGGGAATTCGGCTCCTGCTGTTGACCTGACGGACTACGCGACTCTTGCTGCTCGCGCCCCTCGGATGGCGATCACCGAGGTCGGACCGCACGGCAATGATGGCTCCTGGACTCCCACGATCATCACCAGCACGGTCAAGGCGAACAAGTTGAGTCCGGTCTACGCGCGCCTGTGGTTCGACGATGACGATGGACTCAAGCAGATTGCCTCACTCAAGGGTGGCAAGCAGTGGCTCGCGTCCTGCCCAGCTGGAGTCTGCTCCCTGCGCTGAGCCACAGTGCCTTCAGGATTCCCAGTTCAAGACGAGCCGGCCGTCACTGTCGCGGTAGGTGCCAACGGCAACCAGGATGACGTCAACAAGAGGCCAGATCCAACCGAAGATTCCGCAGGTCAAGATGGTGATCGCCAGTTGTCCAAGACCCACCCCCACTTTGCCGACGTAGAAGCTGTGCACTCCGAAGGCCCCAAGGAAGATGGCCAGGAGCAGCACGACCAAGCGTGACTTCGGCGATACCGGCGATCCGTCCGGTGCCCAGAGCACGAGTCCAGTCGGGGATGCGGGGCGCAATGCCTCCCCCCAGGAGTTGCCACTCCAGTAGCGCTGTTGGCGCGTGCCGTCCGGAGCGGCATACCACCCGGGCGGCGCGGTATTTGATTCCTGCGGCCCGGGCTCATGCGGATTCGAAGGCGTGCTCATATGCGTGACTGTAGGCCCTCCGTCCCTGACGAGGGTGCGGCCAAGGTGCTCGATGAGGCCGTCAGCGGCTGATTCGATCATGTGCAGAACACGCACGAACTCAGCGTCGCCGCCCTCGTATGGGTCCGGGACTTCGAGTTCAGTGCTCGGCTCATGCCTTCCCGCCAGGGCAGGATCAAAAGCCCGAAGCATTCGGATCTCGCTGGCGGAACGAGCTTGCCTCTGCATGACCTGGAGATCCTGGAAGTTGGCCATGTCCATCGCCAGGATGAGGTCGATGCCAGAAAGCCAGCTCGGATCGATCTGTCGAGCCCGGTGATCCAGTCGATAGTCGTGAGTCTCGAGAGTGGTCAGCGCGCGTGGATCAGCAGGGTGACCCAGGTGCCAGTCGCCGGTGCCAGCTGAGTCGACGATCACCTCGTGCTCAAGCCCGGCCCGAAGAATTCGGTCACACAGCACTGCCTCAGCAATAGGTGAGCGACAGATGTTGCCAAGGCAGACAACAGTGATCCGATACGACACGCGGGAAGCGTAACGAGTGGCCGGAGACCTCTTCCGAACTATCTTTTATCCACAGGCAGATCGGCGCGAAAACGGAGGATTCATGGGGAAACCGCGCAGAAAATTTCTGCTTTGTCCCCAAGTCATCCACAGTCGTGCACCGTGACGCGCCGAACTCCTCAACAGGCTGTGCACAAGCCCGTCCACAGGGCAAATAGACACTTGACATCTGGCTCCGTAGGTTTCACCAGCCCAGTTGTCATACCCACGGCGTAGAACGATCCACAACACAAAGGAGGTCGGCTTTGAGCGTTACTGAACTGCCGATCCCGCAGCTGGATCGCACCCCGCCGCAGGATATTGCTGCCGAGCAGTCCGTTCTTGGGGCAATGCTGCTGAGCAAGGATGCCATCGCCGATGTGGTCGAAAGCGTGCGCGAGACCGACTTCTACCGCCCCGCCCACCAAAGCGTCTTCGGCACGATTCTGGACCTCTATGGCCGTGGCGAGCCTGCCGATGCCGTCACGGTGTCGGCTGAGCTCACCAAGGCCGGTGAACTGACCCGCATCGGTGGCTCGGCATATCTGCACACCCTGGTATCGATGGTTCCCACAGCCGCCAACGCCTCCTATTACGGTCGCATCGTTCGCGAGCAGGCAATCCTTCGTCGCCTGGTCGAGGCGGGCACCCGCATCGTGCACATGGGCTACACGGGTGCAGGCGATGTTGACGACATGGTTGATCGGGCCCAGGCCGAGGTCTACGAGGTCACCGAGCGTCGAACCAGCGAGGATTACCTGCCGCTGAAGGACATCATGGGCGACGCCCTCAACGAGATTGAGGCGATCTCCAACCGCGGTGGCGAAATGATCGGCGTCCCTACCGGCTTCGCAGATCTTGACTCGCTCACCAATGGGCTGCATGCGGGCCAGCTCATCATCCTGGCCGCTCGTCCTGCGATCGGTAAGTCAACCTTCGGCCTTGATATCTGCCGCGCTGCCTCGATCAAGCACGGACTCACCTCGGTCATCTTCTCCCTGGAAATGAGCCGCAATGAGATCGTGATGCGCTTGCTGTCCGCCGAGGCCCAGGTGCCGCTGCACCACATGCGCGCTGGCACGATGAGTGACAGCGACTGGGGAAAGATGGCCACGAAGATGGGCACGGTCAGCGATGCGCCGTTGTTCATCGACGATTCCCCGAACATGACACTGATGGAGATCCGCGCCAAGTGTCGTCGACTCAAGCAGCGTCATGGTCTGCGCTTGGTCGTTGTCGACTATCTGCAGTTGATGACCAGCGGCAAGCGCGTGGAGAGCCGCCAGCAGGA
>DNXA01000090.1:7221-11252 GCA_003506065.1 Actinomycetota bacterium | reverse complement strand
GACAAGAAGCCGATGCTTGCCGACCTTCGTGAATCAGGCTCGTTGGAGCAGGACGCCGACATGGTCATCCTGCTCAGCCGCGAAGATGCCTACGAACGCGAATCACCGCGAGCAGGCGAGGCCGATTTCATTGTCGCCAAGCACCGCAACGGGCCGACAGCTACCGTCACGGTTGCCTTCCAAGGCCATTACTCACGATTCGTCGACATGGCGCAGACCTGATCCTGCACAGTGCTGTCTGTGAGTGAAGCGGATTTCGGCATTGCCGCTGTGACGCGGGCCTGTGCGGCCCTTCCTGCACCGCTGCCTCCTCAGTACTACTTCTGGAATCCACCTGAGATCAAGCCATCATCGCTGGTCGTGCCCATTGTCGAAGTTGACGGTGAGGCGGCATTGATCCTCACCAAGCGCGCATCGCAGATGCGCAATCACGCGGGCGATTGGGTGTTTCCGGGCGGCCGCATCGATCCTGACCTTGACATCGATTCTCGAGCTGGAGCGCTTCGCGAGCTGCAGGAGGAGTTGGGTCCCGATCCCTCGCACGTCACCTTGATCGGTGCCCTCGACTCGCGTGGCCCGATTCTGAGCGGTCATGTGATCGACGTGTTCGTTGGTGTGATTGATGCGGCTGCGCTGATCAAGCCTGACCCAACTGAGGTATCAGATGTTGCCGTGGTGCCATTGCGTGAGTTTGCGACAGTTGGCAGTGATTACACGTCGCAGAATCTTCCGGGCAGTGATCGTGCCGCCACGATGCCGAGCAGCCGCCCTGGGCCAATTGAGATGCACTTCTTCAACTTCGGTGATGATCAACTGGTCTGGGGGACACAGGGGGAGATCATCTGGGATCTGCTTTCCTGCGTTCTTGGCGATCGACCAACCATTGCGCAAATCAGGTCCTGAGTTCTCGCTAGGCTGACGCAATTCCGGCAGAGGGGGAACGCACGTGAGTCGCTGGGCCATCCGTCATCCGCTCTTTGCACTTCTCGTCTGGTTCGGCTTGCTGATCGCGCTTGTGGGTGGTGCAGTTGCTCTTGGAGACAAGTTCAACAACAGCTTCGCCCTGCCAGGCGCGCAGTCCACTCGCGCCCAGGAGCTGCTCGAGGCATTGCCTGCAGCCAATGCTCAGAGCTCGAGCTTCCAGGTGGTGTGGTCACCGACTTCGGGCAAGGTGACCGATCCCGCAGTCAAGGCCGAGATCGACCCGCTGCTGAAGTCCTTGAGTGAGCGATCCTCCGTTACATGTGTCGTTGGCCCGTATCAAGAGAACTTCGGAAGAGACTGTCCCAAACCTGCACCTGCAAATGTGACAGCGGCGCTGACCACCGCTGCCAACGAGAAGATTGCCAAGGCTCTGGGCCTGACTTCCGCTGAGCTCACCAAGCTGATGAAGGCGCTGCCCTCGATCTACCCCTTGGCAAAGGCCAAAGGCCAGGATCTGGCTGACATCGCCACAGTTCTTGCATGGCTGGCCCATGCCAACGAGAAGGACTGGGCGGCGATCGCCAAGAAGATCCCCAATGATGTTGTCAAGCTGCGAAGCGCAGTTGATGCAGGCAAGGTGAAGTTCGCTGAGTACACCGCGGCTGCCCAAGCAGCTGCCGATGCGACAAGTCCGGTCTCCAAAAGTCAGACCGTGGCGTACGCGACGGTCAATGTTGATGACCCTGCACTGAGTGCGATTGATGCCACGCACATCTCGAACATGATCAAGGATGCGAATTCCTCGACATTGATCGTTGGTGTCAATGGGCAGGCTTTGGCCGCTGCAGGCGGGGGTGCTGATTCAAGCGAGGCCGTGGGCCTGCTGGTTGCCATCATCATCCTGTTGATCGCCTTCGGTTCACTTGTTGCTGCGGGCCTGCCAATCGTGGTGGCCATCACCGGGCTTGTCGGTGGACAACTCCTGATCATCATGATCAGCAATGTCATGGATGTCGCGTCCTTTGCACCAACCCTTGCAGCGATGATCGGCCTGGGCGTTGGCATCGACTACTCGCTGTTCATCATGAATCGATATCGACAAGGCCTGGCGTCGATGCCGCCGAAGGATGCCGCACTTCGCTCGGTGCAAACAGCAGGTCGCGCAGTCCTGTTCGCCGGCTGCACCGTGATCATCGCCCTGTTGGGCATGTTCGTCCTGAACATCAATTTCTTCAACGGCCTGTCGATGGCTGCGGCCGTCACGGTGCTGATGGTGATGCTCTCAGCGCTGCTGATGCTGCCCGCACTGCTGTCCCTTCTTGGTGCGAAGGCACTTGCGATCAAGATGCCATGGGCGCGTCATCACAAGGAGATCGATCCAGACGACAGCAAGTGGTCGTCCTTCGGCCTGCTGCTGCAGAAGATGCCCGTCATCCCGGTGGTGCTGTCAGTGATCGTCATCGGCGGATTGGCATCGCCAGCACTGACCATGGAACTCGGCTTCCCGGACAACGGAACCCAGGCGCCAGGCACTCCATTGCGCAATGGCTTCGACTTGCTCACCAAGGGCTACGGCCCGGGCGTTGCCGGGCCATTCTTCGTTGCAGTCGAGCTCAAGCACCCACGTGACATGGATGAACTCGCAACGGTGGTGTCGGCACTGGAGAAGACCGAGGGCATTGCGAGCACCCTGCCCAATTCCAAGATGCTGCTTCTGTTGGATGGCAGCACCACCGCCTTTGATTCCAAGGGCACATTGACCTCCGTTCTGGTGCAGCCCACCACCTCTCCGCAGGATGAGGCCACCGCAGCCACCCTTGATCGGATTCGCGATGTCACGGCCCCAGCCGTTGCCTCGAGTGCCACGCTCTACGTCGGTGGAACGCAGGCCATCTCGACGGACTTCACGGCGCAGCTGTCGAAGATGCTGCCGATCTTCCTGCTGCTGGTGGTCGGCCTGGGCTTCCTGGCACTGATGATGCTGTTCCACTCCCTCGTCATCCCATTGACCGCGGCAGTCACCAGCCTGATGAGTTTTGCTGGCGCCTTGGGCATCACCGTTGCCGTGTTCCAGCACGGAACCCTGGCCTCGGTTCTGGATGTCACCGGAACTGGCCCGATCCTGCCCTTCTTGCCGATCATGGTGTTCGCCATCCTGTTCGGCCTGTCGATGGACTACCAGGTCTTCCTGGTCACGCGCATGCAGGAGGAGTGGCACAAGTCAGGCGACAACCGCATCGCCGTGCGCAGGGGCTTGGCTGGTTCGGGCAAGGTTGTCGTGATCGCAGCAACGATCATGAGCAGCGTCTTCTTGTCCTTTGTTCCAACCCCGAACGACACCATCAAACTGTTCGGTGTCGCCTTGGCCTCGGCTGTGATCATTGATGCCTTCCTGGTGCGCCTGATCTTGGTGCCGTCGTTGATGACCATGCTGGGCAAGGCGAACTGGTGGCTGCCGAAATGGCTGAACAAGGTGCTGCCAAAGATCAACCTCGACTGACGCATGAACTGCCAGTTCGCCATTTCCATGCCGACCCTCTCGCTGCTCAAGTAGGGTCCTTGAATATGGACGAACAGGATTTTCCGACTCTTCTTAGCGTGACTCCCGTTGGTGAATCCGTGTTCAGCGCGACTCCCGTCGGCGATGGCGGGCACCTCTTCGGTGGGCACTCCCTTGGTCTGGCGCTCAGTGCTGCCAGCGCAACTGTGAATGCTGAGCTGTGGCCGCAGTCCATCCACGCGAACTTCATTGACGCTGGCACTGCCGGCGCCGAAATGCGCCTCGAAGTGCAGTCATTGCGCGACAGTCGCGCCTTTGCTGTTCGCCAGGTGACCGTCACTCAAGGTGACGCGACGCCGTTGCTGATGCAGGCCTCCTTCCATGCCGGCGAAGCCGGTCCTGACTGGCATAGCGATGACCCGTTCGACTTCCCGGATCCAGAGAGCTTGGAATCAGACGAGACATTTCTGTCCAACATGGATCCGATTGATGTTCGGCCGGTCAATGGTCCAAGCCCGCGCGGCGAGGGTCACATGGTTCCCCTTGTGCACCCATTCTGGGTGCGTCCGCATGTGCAACTTCCTGACGACCGCATGGCACACGCCGC
>DNXA01000090.1:0-7160 GCA_003506065.1 Actinomycetota bacterium | reverse complement strand
GTCTATCACGGCCGTGGCCTGAGCCGTGGCAGCGTCTTCAATCGAGATGGACTGATGGTCGCCACCTTCGTGCAGGAAGTGCTGACCAGACTGCCGCGTGCTTAGGCGCTGATGTCGTAGCCCTCTTCAACGACAGCCGCCTTGATTGAATCGAAGGATGCCTCGCCTTGCACTTGGGCAGTTGCACTGTCGAGATCGACGAGAACGCCGGTGACCCCTGAAACTGACTGGATTGCCTCGGTGACGTGGCGAACGCAACTCGCACAGGTCATGCCACTGATTGCGTACGTCTGCATGCACCCATCCTCGCACGGCAATCGACGACTGAGTTCTGCCTCAAGGCAATAGGGTCATCGCGAATTCGTCAATTGAAGGGGTCATCGTGCGCGAAGGCATGAACCGAGGTCGACGTGGACTTCTGGCCGTCTGCGCGGCGATCGCAGTGCTTGCTGCGGGTCTGCTGGTTCCGCTCTCCACTGCGCAAGCAGCAGGCACGCTGACCCCCAGGCTCGGAGCAGCTGTTGCCGGCGTGACGACGAAAGTGACAGTGCTCGGCAGCGGATTCTCTTCGACTTCTCAGCTNNACCAATGGCGTGCCGACACCAGTTGGCAGCTACGGATGGACGGCAACCGGGGTCGCATTTGTCACCACGACCGGCATTGCTCCTTCGATCCTGCCGATTCAAGGTGGCGGAAGCTTCCTGTTCACCGCATCGGTTGCCAATCCCAGTGCGGGTATTGGCGACACAGGTCTGCAGGGTTTGAGCAGTGTGAGCCTGAGCTGCCCGATGACCGGCGGCGGCTCCGTCACAGTCCCGGCGACTGCACAGGTGGACGCGAACGGCCTGCAGATGAGCGTCACGCCCAGTTCATTCTCCGGAGCAATTGCGGGGGCCTGCCCGGTGTCGGTGACCCTGGCATCGGGAAACGTGATCACCACATCGACACCCAATGCTCCTGGAGTGTGGGTGCAGGCCAATGTGCCGGCAATCACGGTGACGCCTGATCACGGCGCTGAGAACCAGACGGATGGTTCCTTGCAGATGGTCACAGTTGCGGGATCCAGCACTTTGGCCGGTGCCACAGGCGTCTCCTTCGACTACTGCCCGGCCGCGAATCCTTCAGGGACCTATGCGTCAGCGCTCGTGAAGCCTTCAGCTGATCAGACGCAACTTTCGGTGCAGGTACCCGCGGGGGTGCCGGCGGGAAAGTGCGCAGTGGTGGTCAGCATGCCTGCCGCTGGAGCTCGCCCGGCCGGTTACACACTGGCGACCTCGCCTCCTTTGGGTGGATTCACTTTCGATCCGCCGTACCAAGGTCTGATCACGGTGACCGTCAGCAATCCTTACAACGCTGGAGTGCCACGATCGGGTGTTGCAGATGGCTCGTTGTACATCTCAGTGCTGGGTGATCCCACTGGCGGCGGAGTGGTGTCAAGCATCCAGTCAGGATCCAATCTGTTTGCTGGCTTGAACACCACCACCCTGGTGTCTGCTCCGTTCACGTCGATGGCCGGCTACAACAGCACCACTCACAGCGCAACGCTCACCTTGCTCCCGCCAGTGGCAAGCGGCAACCTCTACTTCTCCAATCAGAGCCTGACCGGAAGCCCGCCTGATCCAACGACGTCAAAGTCGCGTTACGGATTTGTCGAGTTCACCTACAACTCCAGTGGAATCGATGTCGACCTCACGCTGATCGATCAGATCGGCTTCACCATGAGTTCGGCGTTGCTCGCCAAGGATTCCTCGGTCATCTCCGGGAGCTACCGCGACACCGGATGCCTGGTCAACATTGTGAACGCACTGTCCGGCACGGGGCTCAATCTCAACGCCACGACTGCATCCAGTCAGGGTGTCATGCGCTATGGCGGAGCAACAATTCAACCGACTCCAACTCCTGGCAGTTGGACCTATGCCCAGTTGGCGGGCAATAGCAACTGGGCGGGCATCGTCGGTGCTGCAAAGCTCCCGCAGAGTTATCCGCTGGTTGCGAGCTATGCCAATTCCGTCAAGGGTCCGCTCACCGTTCGCGACCAGTTGGGTGACAAGTACTACGGCGGCCAATTCAACTACACGGCCACTCTTGCCAGCGGAGTGTGGACTTTGATTGGCAATGTCGCCATCGGCAGCACGCAGGGGACTCAGCAAGGACCCAAGCTGCAAATTGAGCAGGCCGGAATCTCCGCTGCTGGCTCGCATGGCGGCACGGGCTTTGGCGTGTATGGGCAGAACGGACCCTTCCTGGCCTATTTGCCCACGGGCACAGCTGCCGCCCCCTCCTATGGCCCAGCATTGAGCTGGGCAGCGGACGGTGGAGTGCCGTCTACTTGGCAGAACGTGGTCAAGACGATCTATCGGGACTTCATCGCTGGCTTCGCGTACGGGTACTGGAACACCACTGAGTTCGCCGACTCCACCGATACAGGAGCAAGCGGCGCTAACTTCACGCGAGATCCTCTCGATGACGCCTATGCCCACGCTCAAGGCAGCTATCCAAATGCCGGGCAGTACGCCTGGAATGTCTATGACGAGGTCATTCGTTCGCACTCCAACATCGATGGCGGCGGATCGCCCAAGCCCTCCGGTGCCTACGGCATGGCGTACTCGGACACCTTCGTGCCTTCGGATCTGTCTCCAAATCAATCGCAGGAGTTCGCATACGGCTGGAATCTGACTCTCGGCGACCCGACTTCCTGCAGTGACCCGCAGGCCTCACTGTCACCGGCGCGCGAACGTCTGCAATTGAAGCTGGGACAGGCGATCGTCCCAGTGCAGGCAGGTCTCGCAGCAAGCTCCAGCAACCAGTTCGTGGAATACACCGCCAAAGGCTTCACCGCGCCAGTGAAGTACTCCATTGCCAAGCCTGATGGTTCACCGGTCGTCCTGCCCAAGGGCTTGAGCTTCAGTCGTGCAACTGGCGTGATCTCCGGCGCATCGGCGGTGAATGCCGCTCTGCAGAGCTACCAGATCACGGCCAGCGATGGACGCTTGACCGCGAGTTCGTTCATCACCATTGAGGTTGGCACCGCGAGTGTGAAGCCCGTTGCTCAATCCCTCACCGGACATCTGGGAGCGGTGGTTGTACCGAGCGCTCCGCTGGTGACAGAGGGATTTCCCGGCAAGGCAAGCTTCGATATCTCCCCTGCACTGCCAGCCGGACTGCATCTGGATTCAAGTACGGGAGTGGTGTCGGGAACTCCAACGCAGAGCAGTGCCGAGCGGGCATACGCCATCACGGCAGTTGACGGCTCTGTGAAGGCTCAGACGTCGCTGAGTCTGGAGGTGCTCCCCGCCTGGTCTGTCAGCCCTGCCCAGCAGACCGTGGTGGCCAAGGTCGGCACTGCCATCACTCCGACGGTCCCCTTCATGGTGACCGGATTCGTGAACACGCCGAGCTATGCGATTGCACCCGCGCTGCCGACAGGATTGTCGTTGAATCCGAGCACTGGCGTGGTCGCTGGCACGGCGACTCAGGCCTTGTCGACGACGAACTACAAGATCACGGCCAAGGGCCGCACCGGTGCGGCAAGCACGACGCTGACGCTGACGGTTGCACCGCTCATTGGAGGCATCAGTCCTGCAAAGCAGTTCCTGACCGGTCCGACCTCGGTCTACCAATCATCGGTGCCACTGCGTCCTGTCGGCTTCTTGGGACCGCTGACCTACGCGCTTGCCCCGTCAGCCGTACCTGCGGGCATGTGGTTCAACTCGGCCACCGGTGTGATGTCAGGGACGCCGACGCAGAACTGGAACACCGTGTACACCGTCACCGGCAGTGACGGCCGAAGCTCTGCCTCCGTGACCATCAGCCTGGTGATCGCTCCTTCAGCCAACCCGGCGCCAAGCCCAACTCCTTCGGCCAACCCCACCACTCGACCGACATGCCCTCCGGGTTCCTTCTGGCTGCCGAGTGTGGGGCAGTGTGTTGAGATCAACTGATCGCAGGCCCTGCGCCGTCGCGCCTTGTGCAGGCACTGATGGGTAGGGTCACTCATGTGCGCACTTTCCTGCTGATCCACGGTGCATGGCATGGTGGATGGTGCTGGAAACCGCTCGCACAACTGCTTGAGGCGGCTGGCTATGCCTCAGAGATCATCGAGCTTCCAGGCGATCAGCCGGGCAGGTTCATTGGCGACGATGCAGCGATTGCATTTGAAGCGATCAATCGCATTGAAGGCGATGTGATCGTGGTCGGACACTCGCTCGCGGGCCTCGTGGCTCCGTTCGTGGCCTCGCATGCGCGAGCCTGCGGCCTGGTCATGCTCGCCGCCTTGCTCCCTGAGTTCGACGTCAGTGCGGCGGAACAACGTGAGCGGAATCCGGAGATCTACACCCAGGCCTATCGCGAAGCCGAATTGATTCGCCATGAGGACGGCAGTACCGAAGTGCCGCCGCAGGTTGGCATCGACCTCATGTTCAACACCTGCACGCCTGATATGGCCGAGCTCGCGGCCAGCAGACTGCGCCGGCAGTACTGGGAAACGTTCGGCGAGCCCTCGCCGGTGTGGTCCTGGCCCGATGTGCCGACCCTGATTGTGGGCTGCACCGCTGATCGCCTCACTTCGTGCGAGCCGATGCGAGCCGCCGCTGAGCGAATCCAGGGTGCGGAGTACCTCGAACTCGACTGCGATCACACGCCGATGCTCTCGGCTCCAGAATCTCTTGCGGATTTGCTCATTACCTTCGCGGATCGCGGCGACTTGCTCTAATTTCGCAACAGCATCTTCTACATGAGCTCAACAGACTGGAGCAGCGATGGCTGACTACAAGTACGTGACCTACGAGACCTTTGATGATGGCCGCATCGCGCGCATCATGCTCAATCGCCTCAAGACCCGCAATGCGCAGAATCGAGGCCTGCTGGTCGAGCTCGATCACGCGTTCATGGCAGCCGAGGCTGATGATCAGGTCCGGGTGGTCATTCTCGGTGGCGTCGGCCCACTGTTCTCCTCCGGTCACGACCTTGGCTCAGAGGAAGCAATCGCCGAGCGCACCCCAGGACCAGATCAGCACCCAACCACGTTGATCAACGGCGGCACTCGGGTCGGTGCTGAGAACCGCATGCTGCAGGAGTGGCACTACTTCTTCCAGAACACCTTGCGTTGGCGCAATCTGCGCAAGATCACCATCGCTCAGGTCCAAGGAACGACCTTTGCAGCGGGCCTCATGCTCGTGTGGGCGTGCGATCTCATCGTGGCTGCTGACGATGCGAAGTTCGCCGATGTCGTTGGTGCTCGTCTGGGCATGTGCGGTGTGGAGTACTTCGGACACCCATGGGAGTTCGGCCCTCGCCGCGCGAAGGAACTGCTGCTGACCGGTGATTCGGTGGAAGCCAAGGAGGCCTTCGATCTGGGCATGGTCAGCAAGATCTTCCCGCGTGAGGAGCTCGAGGACTCGACCCTGGCCTACGCCCGTCGCATCGCCAAGCTCCCGACGATGGCCGCGCTCCTGATCAAGGAGTCCGTCAACCAGACGGTAGACAACATGGGCTTCTACAACGCCCTCCAGGCCACGTTCACTCTGCATCAGTTGAACCACTCGCACTGGGCAGAGATCCACGACGGCTACCCAGCTGGCCTGCCAGAAGACGGCACGCCGGATTGGCGTTCAGCTCCGAAGGTGATGCCGCGTGAGGTTGGCGTTGCCGATCCTCATGCGCTGATCGAGGCCTAGCAAGCAGACGAAGCAGTGAACGGTGGCCTTCGCCTCAGGCGAAGGCCACCGTTGCATCGATCAGGGTCCTGCGCTGGTGCGCCTGTTGCACCTTGGCCTCAAGCATGAGCATCTGCTTCATCCAGTAGTCGGCGGCTTCGTCGCCTCGCCCATCGGCCACCAGGTTCATGGCCTTGATGATGGTCTTCTTCCAGTTGGGATTGCCAGAGTTGTCATCCTCCAGAACCATGGCATCCAGAAGTTCATGCCGAACAACCTCGGTCAGCGTGCCGTACAGCAGCTGCAGGGTCTTGTTTCCGGCGAGATTGAACAACTCAAGATAGAAGCGCGACCAGATGTCCATACGCTGACGGGCATCGATCCCGATGACGAGCTCGTCGATGATGAGCATCAGCGATTGAGCGGCTTCCTCGCGATTCTCACGCCGGGCGAGCAGGCGCAGGGCCAGCGGCTCGAACATCGACCGGGCCTCGAAGACATCGCTCAGCATGACCTCGTCGAACTGCATGAGCAGGCCGAGGTAGCGCGCTGCGACAGATACGTCAGGACGCGTGGCCCGAGCCCCACCACGGGAGCCTCGGCGAACAGTGATCAGCTTCTCGGATTCCAGGATGCGGAAGGCCTCACGCAGCGATGGTCGTGAGACTCCGAAATGCACCATGAGATCGGCCTCGCTCGGCAAAGCAGCGCCTTCGGCGATCTCGCCTCGAACGATCTGGTTGCGAATGGCCTGGGCAACGACCTCAGCGGTCTTGGGCACATGGACGGGTTCGGCAGGTGTCAACGGCGGCGCGGAAGTGGTCATCCCTGGCCTCCTGTTCTCCTGGCCTGACACCAGATCGGCGAATAGTACGCCTCATTACCCTTGTTATAGCTCAATGGGCTGATCTTTCCAGTAGCCACGCTAATAACACAATAAGATAACTATTCTGCCTGCTGCAGCGCCCGGATTGCTGCCAGTGCTCACAGTGCGAGGGAGATCGACAAGATGCTTTTCATCGGTGGCCAGTGGACTGAAAGCTCCACAGGAAAGTTCTTTGATTCCACAGATCCAGCCACCGGTGAGGTGCTGGGTCAGGCAGCCGATGGCACTCGCGAAGACATGAAGCGGGCGATCGCTGCAGCGCAGGATGCATTCCCGGCGTGGTCTGCCAAGACAGCTTATGAGCGGGCCGCGATCTTGATGAAGGCCTTCGCGCTGATGAACGCTCAGCGCGATGAGTTGGCCACGCTGATGACCAAGGAGCAGGGCAAGCCGATTCGGATGGCTCGCACCGAGGTCGGTTACGCCGCTGACTTCCTGTCATGGTTCGCCGAAGAGGCCAAGCGGGTGTACGGGCAGACCATTCCATCTTCGCGCGCCAATCACCGCTTCATGGTGCTGCAGCAGCCGGTGGGCGTTGCCGCCGCCATCACGCCCTGGAACTACCCAATCTCGATGCTGACCCGCAAGATCGGGCCGGCGCTGGCGGCGGGCAATACGGT
>DNXA01000131.1 GCA_003506065.1 Actinomycetota bacterium | reverse complement strand
GCAAGAGTGGTCTTGCCCGTTCCGGGCGGACCCCAAAGAATGATCGATATCGCCGAACCCTGACCAGTCAGGAGATTGCGCAGCGGCGTGCCAGGCCCAAGTGCCCCTTCCTGCCCGACGACATCCTCGACAGCTGATGGCCGCATCCGCACAGCCAGCGGTGCAACAGCGTGGCTTTCGTCGAACAGGGTCATCAAGTGCGGCTAGGGCTTGTCGGCAGCCGGTTGCGGGCGCACAGGGGGGCCATCGATGCCAGCTTCCTTGCGCTGTTGGCCGGTGATTGGCGTCGGTGCGCCAGTCAACGGATCCTGTCCCCCACCGGTCTTTGGAAATGCGATGACATCGCGCAGCGAGGATGCACCGGCAAGCAGCATGCAGATGCGATCCCAGCCGAAGGCGATGCCGCCGTGCGGAGGTGGGCCGAACTTGAACGCCTCAAGCAGGAAGCCGAACTGGTCATCGGCCTCTGCTTCACTCATGCCCAGAAGACCAAATACCCGTTGCTGCACATCGGCCTGGTGGATTCTGATCGAGCCACCGCCGATCTCGTTTCCGTTGCACACGATGTCGTAGGCCCAGGCCAAGGCCTGATCAGGTGCGGATTCGAAGTTGCCGATCCATTCATCATTGGGCGAAGTGAAGGGGTGATGGACCGCTGTCCATCCGCCCTCATCCGTCAGCTCGAACATCGGCGCGTCCACGACCCACAGGAATGACCAGGTACCTTCCTGGATCAGGCCAAGACGAGCAGCAATCTCATCGCGCACAGCGCCGAGCAGGGTGCGCGAATCAGACGCCTTGCCTGCGGCGAAGAAGATGCAGTCGCCGGGCAACGCGCCTGTGGCACTGACAATGCCCGCTCGCTCTGGGTCACTGAGATTCTTGGCAACTGGACCGCCGAGTTCACCCGCTGAGTCAACAGTGATGTACGCCAAGCCCTTGGCCCCGCGCTGCTTTGCCCATTCCTGCCAGGCATCGAATTGGCGGCGAGGCTGATCGGCGCCACCTGGCATCACCACGGCGCCGACGTACTCAGATTGAAAGACGCGGAAAGGTGTGTCTGCGAAGAATGCCGTGAGCTCAACGAGTTCAAGCGCAAAGCGAAGGTCTGGCTTGTCTGATCCGAAGCGGCGCATTGCCTCGTGATAGGTCATCCGTGGAATCTCGCCTATTTCATGGCCGAGCACTCCTTGCCAAAGCGATCGCACGATGGCCTCACCGAGTTCGATGACGTCGTCCTGCTCGACGAAGGACATCTCGATATCCAGCTGCGTGAACTCAGGCTGGCGATCCGCGCGAAAATCCTCATCGCGATAGCAGCGGGCAATCTGGAAGTAGCGCTCCA
This sequence comes from Actinomycetota bacterium, assembly GCA_003506065.1. Taxonomy (GTDB): domain Bacteria; phylum Actinomycetota; class Actinomycetes; order S36-B12; family S36-B12; genus UBA11398. Next base: position 6,255 of record DNXA01000131.1, on the reverse strand, counting down.
TCCCGCCCACCATGAGCAACTGCTTGAACAGTTGTGGCGATTGCGGCAATGCATACCAATACCCAGGCTGCAGGCGAACTGGAACCAGAAAATCGCGGGCACCTTCAGGCGTTGAACGAGTCAGGGTCGGGGTTTCAATCTCGATGAAATCCCGATCGAGCAGGACATTGCGAGCCAATTGATTGACCTTGGAACGCATCCGCAATGCATCGCCTGCCGACTGCCTGCGCAGATCCAGATAGCGGTACTTCAGCCGAACCTCATCTCCGACTGTCACGCGATCATCGATCGGGAAAGGCAAAGGAGCCGCGACCGACAGCACCGTGAGCTCAGTGGACATGACCTCGATCTCACCGGTTGGAAGATCCGGGTTCTCATTGCCCGCGGGGCGAATCCAGACTGTGCCGGTGATCTGCAGGCAGTACTCATCGCGCAGGCCATGGGCGATCTCGGGATCATGAACGACCACCTGCACTACGCCCGAGGAGTCACGCAGATCAAGGAAGGCCACGCCGCCATGATCTCGGCGACTGGCGACCCAGCCCGCAAGAGTGACGCTTGTCCCAGAGTCGGCTGCCCGCAACGTGCCTGCCAGGACGGATCGAATCACGAATGAACTCCTTCAGTGCCTTGAGTGCTCTGGTCCAGAATCTTTTGCGCCAGGATCGACTGCACACTCTCCCATGCGACGGTCTCCTGCGCGCCACGCGACATATCGCGGATCACGATCGTGCCATCGGCCAACTCCTGCTCGCCCAGCACCAGCACCCAGGCTGCCCCGCTTCGGTCGGCCGCCTTCATGGCACCTTTCAATCCGCGGTCACCGTAGGCCAGGTCGAATCGGATGCCATTGCGGCGCAGTTGCGCCCCCAAGCCGACCAGCTGCTGCTTGGCCACAGGTCCGATCGGCACCGCGAAGACATCGATCAATGCCGCTCCGCCGACGCTCAACTGCTCGGCTTCGCAGGCGAGGAGGGTTCGGTCGGTGCCCAGCCCAAATCCAATGCCGGACAGGGCCTGGCCGCCAAGGGATTTCATCAGTCCGTCGTACCGGCCGCCACCGCCGATGCCCGATTGGGCGCCCAAGAGAGCGTGAGTGAACTCGAAGGCCGTGCGCGTGTAGTAGTCCAGCCCGCGCACGAGCGAGGGAGCCTCGATCCACGCCACCCCAAGGGCGCGCAGATGATCACGGACCTCGTCGTAGTGCTCGCTGCATTCAGAGCACAGGTGATCGACCATGTACGGAGCACCAACAAGCTGGGCCTGAACTTCTGCCCGCTTGTCGTCAAGGACGCGCAATGGGTTGAGCGCAGCTCTATCTCGCGTTGCTTCATCGAGTTCGAGTGCGGAAAGGAAGTCTTGCAAGAGCTGTCGATAGGCGGGGCGGCATTGCGTGCAGCCAAGTGAGGTCAATTGAAGAGTGAACTGCTGCAGGCCCAATGATCGGAATCCGGCATCAGCGATCGCGATCACTTCCGCGTCCAGAGCTGGATCCATTGAGCCGATCGCTTCGATGCCCACCTGCTGCAACTGTCGATAGCGACCCTGCTGTGGGCGTTCGGCCCGGAAGAAGGGTCCCGAGTACCAGACCTTCACCGGGAGTTGGCCGCGATCAAGGCCATGCTCGATCACCAGGCGCATCACGCCCGCGGTTCCCTCCGGGCGCAGCGACAATGACCGTCCGCCGCGATCCTCGAAGGTGTACATCTCCTTGGCAACGACGTCAGTGGATTCGCCGACTCCGCGCACGTAGAGCGCTGTGTCCTCAAAGACCGGCAACTCCACATAGCCATATCCGGCCAGCCGAGCCGGAGAAGCAAGGGCCTCCCGCACGGCGAGAAATGCCGAACTGCGCGGCGGGAAATACTCCGGAACCCCTTTGGGTGCTTGCAGGGAAGCCACCATCACAGGCCTGTCCGTGCCGGGAAGTACTGATTGCCGGGCTGAAGGAAGGGGTTGCTGCGTCGCTCCTGCCCAATGGTGGTCTGCGGGCCATGCCCGGGCAGCACCACCGTGTCGTCATCTGCTGGCAGCACGATGCGCTGGAGGCTGCGCTGCATCAACTCCATGCTTCCGCCATCGAGATCGGTGCGGCCGATGCTGCCGGCGAAGAGCAGGTCACCGCTGAACATGATCGGCGGCACTTCGCCATCTGCCTCGCGCTCGAACACGATTGAACCCTCCGTGTGGCCCGGAGCATGGCGAACGCGCAATGCAATGCCCGCGAGATCCAGGACCTCATCGTCGGCCACCAGACGCACATCCTCAGGCTCGGTGAGCTCCAGCGCACCCTTGGTCATTCTCAGGAGAGCCTCACGATTGGCATTGATCGTCGAGCCTGCGAGCTCGGTAAGTCGATAGCGATCTTCTGCGTGGATGTAGGCGGGGATCCCGAAATCGTGGCTCAATGGAGCTACCGACCACGCGTGATCGAGGTGACCGTGGGTGATGAGCACGGCTGCCGGCTGCAAGCGGTGCTCGCTGATGATCTCCATGAGTCCGTCGATCGAGTCCTGGCCCGGGTCAATGATCAGGCACGGCTGGCCCGGATCGGAGGCGATCACGAAGCAATTGGTGCCGAAGGAACCTGCAGGGAAGCCAGCCACAATCACCCGGGCAGCCTAGTCCGCGGCAGGCTCGTGAATACACTCCGCAGGTGACCAGTAGCAACAAGCGCGAGCGTGAACTTGCCCGGGCAAAGTACGAACGCCAGCAGGCCAGAAGGGCTCAGCGACATCGCAATCGACGTCGCAATCAGCGCATCACTGCAGTCGTGGTCGTTGTCGCATTGGTGCTCGCCTTCGGGGGCTGGGTGCTGTTCAACAGTTTCCGTGGGGACGACGACGCTGCTCCTGTTGCCGAGGCCTCCCCCGCTGCAGTCGCGGGCTGCACCGAGGCCACCGCAGCAGCAGCCACTCCCCAGAGTTTCCCCGCTGCACCTGAGATCGACACGAGTATCCCGTCTGGCACGACGATCACCTTCGCCACGAACTGCGGCGACATTGTTGTGCAGACCCTGCCGAAGCTGGCCCCCGCGACCGTGAGCTCTGAGGTCTTCCTGGCTGAGCAGGGCTTCTACGACCAGACTCCGTGCCACCGACTGACCACGGCCGGCATCTTCGTGCTGCAGTGTGGCGATCCCACGGGCACGGGCACAGGCGGACCTGGCTACACCGTTCCCGATGAGAACCTTCCACCGAAGTCGAGCACGACGTATCCGGCAGGCACGTTGGCCATGGCCAACGCTGGCTCGGGCACTTCCGGTTCGCAGTTCTTCATCGTGTACGAGGATTCAGCGCTGGGTCCTGACTACACCGTCTGGGGCAAGGTGACATCTGGTCTGGATGTCGTGAAGTCCGTTGCCGCGGCTGGAGTCATTGATGGCAGCAGCGATGGCACTCCAGCGCAATCCGTGGTGATCCAGCAGGCAACTGTGAGCAAGCCCTGAGGATCCCGATAGCGTGAGCACCCCAAAGGAAGGCACTTCATGACCGAGCAGGTACCCGGCGCGATACCGACGCCAGCGGTACTTCGGCGCCCAAAACCAGCGGCAGACGCTGTTCCTCCCGCCAGCGACCCCAGCAAATTCGGGCGAGTCGATGCCGATGGCACAGTTGTGCTGCTGGCTCCTGAGGGCGAGATCGTCGTCGGACAATGGGTGGCGGGGCCACCTGCCGAAGGCTTGGCCTTCTTCGGGCGCAAATATGACGATCTCATTGTTGAACTCGATCTCACTGCTCAGCGCCTGCACGACGGTCGCGCCAGCGCCGAGCAGTCCACAGCAGCCTTGACTCATGTCCGCGAGGCGATCACTGCACACGCCTATGTCGGCGACACGAGCGCTCTCCTGCAGAAACTTGCATCACTTGAGGAAGCCATCGCTGTTGCTCGCGCAGCTGCAACAGCCGCGAGGGCCGAGCAGAAGTCCCAGGCCCTCGCCGTTCGTGAGGCACTCGCAGTCGAAGCAGAATCCCTCGCCGCCAGCACAGCCTGGAAGACGACAAGCGAACGTTTCACCGCCATGATCGAGGACTGGAAAGCCCTCCCACGCATGGATCGCAGTTCCGAGCAAGAGGTCTGGAAGCGAATCAGTGTGGCTCGAGCCACCTTTGACAAGCGTCGACGCGCACATTTTGCTGAAGTCGAGATCCAGCGCAAAGATGCCACCTCGCAAAAGCGAGAGCTCATTGCATCTGCTGAGGCCCTGGCCACCTCAATTGACTGGGCCGGTACCTCGCGCAAACTGCGGGATCTGATGCAGGACTGGAAGACCGCTCCACGCACTTCCAAGCGCGATGAGGACAAGCTCTGGAAGCGCTTCAAGGCAGCGCAGGATGCCTTCTACGAAGCGCGCACCGCTGCCGAGACTGCCGTGGAAGCAGAGTTGAAGATCAATGTTCCGGCCAAGGAAGCCTTGATCGCCGAGGCCGAGGCACTGCCTGTCGCGGATCTCAAGGCCGCCAAGCAGTCGCTCCGATCGATCCAGGATCGCTGGGACAAGCTGGGCGACCTGCCCAAGCCGGATCGTGACCGCCTCGAAGCACGACTGAAGAAGGTCGAAGAGTCCATTCGCCAAGCCGAGGCCAAGGCCTGGAAGAAGAGCAACCCTGAGGCTCGCGCTCGTGCCGAGTCCACAGCCAACGCATTTGCCGATGGCCTGGCCAAACTCGAGGCTCAGCTCGCAGCAGCGCAGAAGGCAGGCAAGACCGCTGATGTGGTGCGACTCCAAGCCTCGGTTGACTCAACCAAGGCACTGCTCAATGCGGCTTCTTCAGCCGCGCAGGAGTTCAGCAGCTAGTTCTGCGCACTAGACCCGGTAGGCGTCGTAGACGCCTTCAACATTTCGCACAGCCTTTAACACCGAACCAAGATGCTTCGGGTCTGCCATCTCAAAGGTGAATCGTGACATCGCAATGCGATCACGTGTAGTGGTGACTGAGGCACTCAGGATGTTGACATGCGTGTCAGACAGAGCCCGCGTGACATCCGACAGGAGTCGAGCACGGTCCAGCGCCTCGATCTGGATATTCACCAGGAACACGCTGCTCGCCGTGGGCGACCAGGACACTGCAACCATGCGATCGGGTTCACGTTCAAGTTCGGGAACATTGACGCAGTCATTGCGGTGCACGGAAACCCCATTGCCTCGCGTGACGAAGCCAATGATCTCATCGCCAGGAACGGGCGTGCAGCACTTGGCGAGCTTGACCCAGACATCGTCGGTGCCCACCACCATCACACCGACATCGGAAGCACTTCGGGTATCGCGGCGTTGCGCGCGCGCCGGTGTGAGAGTCTCGGCCGCATCGTCATCGGCTTCCTCGACACCGCCAACTGATTCGACGAGTCGTTGCACGACAGACGCGGCACTGACCTTGCTCTCCCCGACGGCGGCGTACAACCCAGAGACATCAGTGTGATGCAGGTCAAGGGCAATGGCGTTCAGTGCCTGAGTCGTCATCAGCCTCTGCAGTGGCAAGCCCTGCTTCCGCATCGCCCGGACGATTGAGTCCTTGCCCTGTTCAATGGCTTCATCTCTGCGCTCCCGCGAGAACCAGGCCTTGATCTTGCTCTTGGCGCGCGCCGAGGCCACGAATGAAAGCCAATCGCGGCTTGGTCCGGCACCTTCAGCCTTCGAGGTGAAGATCTCAATCACATCACCATTGTTCAAGGCGGATTCAAGTGGGACCAACTTGCCATTGACGCGCGCGCCCACGCAGCGGTGGCCAACCTCGGTGTGAACTGTGTAGGCAAAATCCACCGGAGTAGCGCCCGTTGGCAAGGCGATGACATCACCCTTGGGAGTGAAGACGAAGACTTCTGACGAACCCAGGTCATAGCGAAGCTGATCCATGAACTCGTCTGGATCCTCAGTCTCGCGCTGCCACTCGACCAACTGGCGAAGCCAGGCGAACTCATCGGGATTCTGCTTATTGGACTGATCACCCTGCTTGTAGCGCCAGTGAGCAGCTACACCGAACTCTGCTCCTTGATGCATCTCAACGGTTCGGATCTGCAACTCGACGGGCTTGCCACCAGGACCGATCACTGTGGTGTGAAGTGACTGGTACATGTTGAACTTCGGCATGGCGATGAAGTCCTTGAAGCGACCAGGCATCGGACTCCATTTGGCATGGATGATGCCCAGCACGCTGTAGCAGTCACGCACCGATTCCACCAGGATGCGCACGCCCACGAGGTCGTAGATGTCAGCGAAGTCACGGCCGCGCACGATCATCTTCTGGTAGACGGAGT
>DNXA01000058.1 GCA_003506065.1 Actinomycetota bacterium | reverse complement strand
TGGCGCGATCGCTCCAAGCTGCGCCAGATAGTCGAAGGCCTGATCCCGGTCATCGGTGCCGATGGGCGCATTCACACCACCTATTCGCAGCTGATGTCCGCCACCGGCCGTGTCTCCAGCTCAGATCCCAACCTGCAGACCATCCCCATCCGCTCGGAGGCCGGGCGACAGATCCGCAAGTGCTTCGTGGTCGGCCAGGGCTACGCAACGCTGATGACAGCTGACTACAGCCAGATCGAGATGCGGATCATGGCTCACCTCTCACAGGATGCTGGCCTGATCGCGGCCTTCCGTGCTGGCGAGGATCTCCACACCACGGCAGCCTCGCAGGTCTTCGGCGTGGAGCCCACTGAAGTCGATCCCGAGATGCGCCGCCGCATCAAGGCGATGTCCTATGGCCTTGCCTATGGCCTTTCCGCCTATGGCCTTGGCCAGCAGCTCGGAGTGGGCCCCGATGAGGCACGAGTGCTCATGGACACCTACTTTGCTCGATTCGGGGGAGTGCGTGACTACCTGGCTGCTGTAGTGGAGGAGGCCAGGCAGCGTGGATACACCGAGACGATCCTGGGTCGGCGGCGCTATCTGCCAGATCTGACCTCGGACAATCGCCAGCGCCGTGAAATGGCCGAGCGGATGGCCCTCAATGCCCCGATCCAGGGAACCGCAGCCGACATCATCAAGCTCGCGATGCTCGGCGTGGCCGATGCCCTGGACACTGAGGGACTGAGCAGCCGCATGCTCCTTCAGGTCCACGACGAACTGGTGCTCGAAGTGGCCCCGGGCGAGGAGCAGGCCCTTGAGGAACTGGTGGTGCGCTGCATGATGGGCGCGATGAGCCTGGACGTCCCACTGGAGGTCTCACTGGGCCTTGGTCAATCCTGGGAGAGCGCTGCGCACTGATCGCAGCCTTTTCACGGCCTCGCGTTCACGAGCGAACGAGCTTGCCGTACCCTTGGTCCGCTGCACGACCGTGCAGTGCCACCTCTGTGCAACCGCGCAGTTGACCTCTACTCCCATCGGACCTCACACTTCATGACCCTCTCTTTGAACGCACCAGCCCAAATTGCCATCAACGACATTGGCTCGGCTGAAGACTTCCTCGCAGCAATTGATCTGACCATCAAGTACTTCAATGATGGCGACATCGTCGAAGGCACCATCGTCAAGGTGGACCGCGACGAGGTACTCCTCGACATCGGTTACAAGACCGAAGGTGTCATCCCCTCCCGAGAGCTCTCCATCAAGCACGACGTCGACCCCAATGAGGTCGTGCGCGTGGGCGATGTGGTTGAAGCACTCGTGCTCACCAAGGAGGACAAGGAAGGCCGTCTCATCTTGTCCAAGAAGCGCGCACAGTACGAGCGCGCATGGGGCACGATCGAGAAGGTCAAGGAAGAAGATGGCGTTGTTGAAGGTCAGGTGATCGAGGTCGTCAAGGGCGGACTCATCATCGACATCGGTCTGCGCGGCTTCCTGCCTGCCTCACTCGTGGAGATGCGCCGCGTCCGCGATCTGCAGCCCTATGTCGGCAAGGTTCTCGAGGCCAAGATCATCGAACTCGACAAGAATCGCAACAACGTTGTGCTCTCCCGTCGCGCATGGCTTGAGCAGACCCAGAGCGAGGTCCGCCAGACATTCCTCACCCAGTTGCAGAAGGGTCAGATCCGCGCAGGTGTGGTCTCATCCATCGTCAACTTCGGTGCCTTCGTCGATCTCGGCGGAGTCGATGGTCTCGTGCACGTGTCCGAACTGTCCTGGAAGCACATCGATCACCCATCCGAGGTCGTCGAGGTTGGCCAGGAGGTCACCGTCGAGGTGCTCGATGTCGACATGGACCGCGAGCGTGTGTCCTTGTCGCTGAAGGCCACCCAAGAGGATCCTTGGCAGCACTTCGCACGCACCCACGCGATCAACCAGGTCGTGCCAGGCAAGGTCACCAAGCTTGTTCCCTTCGGCGCCTTCGTGCGTGTCGAAGAGGGCATCGAGGGCCTGGTGCACATCTCCGAGCTCGCCGAGCGTCACATCGAACTGCCAGAGCAGATCGTTCAGGTCAACGACGACATCTTCGTCAAGGTCATCGACATTGACCTCGAGCGTCGACGTATCTCACTGTCGCTCAAGCAGGCCAACGACAGTGGCGATGCCCAGGCTCACGAGGAGTTCGATCCCTACCTCTACGGCATGGCTCCTGCCTTCGACGAGGCTGGCAACTACGTCGGCCCAGCCGGATTCGACCCTGAGACGGGCGAATGGAAGGTTGGCTTCGAGGACGAGCGCACCCAATGGGAGCGCGAGTACGCCGAGGCACATGCGCGCTGGGAAGCCCATCGCAAGCAGGTCAACGAGGCGCAGGTTGCCGATCAGGCAGCAGCACTTGAGTCCGGCGAGAACATCTCGGCCTACTCCAGTGAATCATCCGAGGCTGAAGGCTCACTGGCAACAGACGAGGCCCTGCAGGCTCTGCGCGACAAGCTCGCTGGCGAGTAGTCAGCTGCAAAGCTAAATGCAAACGAGGGGCGCCGAAAGGTGCCCCTCGTTTGCTGTCTGGGCATGCAGATGCAGACCACATCGGGCATCGCGCGAAGTTTCACCGCTGAGGCGCGGGGTGTGCAACCATTCCGCATGATCATTCCGGAGCACTTTCGGGGGCCGCATGATGCGGCGCATGGTGGATACGCCAGCGGCGTGTACTCCGCTCTGCTCGGCGGTCCTTCGGCTGAGGTGACCCTGCGCAACCGCACCCCCCTGGAGACTCCCCTCGAGGTCGAGGTGGTCGACGAAGGCGTACGGGTGATGCTCGGGGACACCTTGCTCGCGGAGGTCGTGCCCGCGCCGATCGACTTCGACGCCGTCGCGCCGGTCTCCGTGGAGTCAGCACAGCTCGCCACAGCCGGTTTCCCCTGGTACGAGCGGCATCCATCCGATGGCGAGTGCTTCGCCTGCGGACCGGGCCGCTTGGTTGGCGATGGCCTGCGAATCTTCCCAGGACCAGTGGCTGGCCGCGAAGTGGTCGCTGGCCCGTGGACGCCCACAGCCTCCGACGTCGACTCTGCGGGCATGGCCCTTCCCGAGATGGTCATCGCCACCCTCGACTGCACTGCGTTCCTGGGTGGCGTGTGCTTTGAGCCCGGCGGGGGTCCCAGCTTGCTCGGGCGACTGCGCTCCGAGGTCTATGGTCGACCGCAAGCAGGCCAGACCTGTGTCAGCGTCGGTTGGCTCCTGGGCCGCGACGGACGCAAACTCAATGTCGGTTCAGCACTGTTCGACGGATCAGGTGAACTGCTCGCCATCGGCCGTGCAACTTGGATTGAGTTGCGGACTGCCTGACGGATCCGGTCGCGAGGAGTTCCCTCCGAGCGGGGTCCCAAACCGATAGGTTCTGCGAGTGATTCGCGTAGGCCTCACAGGCGGCATTGGTTCGGGCAAGTCCACGATCGCAGCGATGTTCCAGAAGCTTGGTGCGCACATCATCGATGCCGACCAGATCGGCCGAGACATCGTCGAGCCTGGCGCCCCGGCAATTGCGGAATTGGCGGCCGCCTTCGGTGACAGCATCGTGGCCGCTGATGGATCACTGGTGCGTGCAGAGTTGGCACGCATCGCCTTTCAGACCCCAGAACTGACTGCACAGATGAACGGCATCATGTTTCCGCGCATAGTCGATGAGACTAATAAGCGCTTCGCTGACGCTGAGGCTGCGGGGGAGCGGATCGTCATCTATGACATTCCACTGCTCACTGAGATGGGCACAGATCTGGTGCAGATGGCGATTGTGGTCGACGTTCCGGTGGAGACTCAGGTGGAACGAGCCGTATCGCGTGGGCTTCCTGAGGACGACGTGCGCCGACGCATTGCTGTACAGCAAAAGCGTGAGGATCGCCTCGCACTGGCTGATTTCGTGATCGACAATTCCGGCACCCTTGAGCAGACACAGGAGCAGGTCGAGCGCATCTGGGTCTCGTTGATGCCTGCCTAACTCCGTCAGACCCGTCGCGTACCGTGTGGTCATGACGCGCCCGATCACCGACCTGCAACGGCGCGTTGCTCCGTTCAGCGTGCAGGCGCCATTTGCTCCTGCAGGTGATCAGCCCACGGCAATTGCCGAACTCACCAAGAGAATTCTTGATGGCGAGCGTCATAACGTGCTGCTCGGCGCTACCGGCACCGGCAAAAGCGCGACCACCGCGTGGTTGGTGGAGGCCTTGCAGCGCCCGACCCTGGTCATGGCCCCGAACAAGACCCTGGCTGCCCAATTGGCAACGGAGTTCCGTGAACTGCTCCCGGACAATGCAGTGGAGTACTTCGTCTCGTACTACGACTATTACCAACCCGAGGCGTACATCCCGCAGAGCGACACCTTCATTGAGAAGGACTCCTCGATCAATGAGGAGGTCGAGCGGCTGCGTCACTCGGCAACCAACAGCCTGCTGACCAGGCGCGATGTGCTCGTGGTGGCGACCGTCTCGGCGATCTACGGTCTTGGTACGCCACAGGAGTACGTCGACCGCATGGTCCGGCTCCGCGTGGGTGAATCCATCGAACGCGACAAGCTCCTGCGCCGCTTCGTTGACATCCAGTACACGCGCAATGACATCGCCTTCACGCGCGGCACTTTCAGGGTCCGCGGCGACACCGTCGAGGTCTTCCCGATGTATGAGCAGCACCCGGTGCGCATCGAGATGTTCGGTGATGAGATCGAGCGACTCATGACCCTGCATCCAGTCACCGGCGAGATCCTCACTGAGGATCAAGAGATGTATGTCTTCCCGGCTTCGCACTACGTCGCCGGGCCTGAGCGCATGGATCGAGCCATTGCAGGGATCGAAGCCGAACTCGCCGAGCGTCTGGCTGAGTATGAGGTTCAGGGCAAGCTGCTCGAGGCCCAGCGGCTTCGCATGCGCACCACCTACGACGTCGAGATGATGCGCCAGGTGGGCACCTGCAACGGCATCGAGAACTACTCGATGCACATCGATGGGCGTTCACCCGGCGAACCGCCCAACTGCCTGCTCGACTACTTTCCCG
>DNXA01000273.1 GCA_003506065.1 Actinomycetota bacterium | reverse complement strand
GGCTCGCTGCCGGAATTTGGCCACGTTGCGCACGCCCTCGTCGTGCTCTTCACCCTCACCAACGTCGACGTCCTGCTCGCTCGGGTATTCCTGACTGAGGCAGAGTCAGGTGAGTACTCCGTTGGCGTGCTGCTGGCCAAGATTGCCTTCTTCCTGCCCAACGCGATCATCATCGTGCTCTTCCCGAAGATGACCTCGGGAGACAACAGGCGTGCAGTCTTCATCGCCACTGGGCTCACGGCGCTCCTGGGCGTGTTTATCACCTTGTTCAGCCTGCTGTTCGGCTCGCTTGTCGTGCGCGTGCTCGGTGGTGCGCAGTACATCGATCTGGGGCTGGGCGAGAGTGCATGGAGATTCGCTCTGGAGGGCTCGGCCTTCGCTCTTGTACAGGTGCTGCTGTACGCGCGCCTTGCCGCGCAGGATCGCCGAGCGGTGCTGCTCGTATGGGCAGCCTTGCTTGTGTTCGTAGTCAGCGTTGCATTGTGGTTCCACAATTCAGTTGAGCAGATTGTGTCGACTGTCGTCGTGGTGTCGCTCGTGCTCACTGCCGTGGGGCTGTTGATTGATCGGCGATCATCGCTGAAGGGCACAACCATCGTTCCGATCCAGGCTGCGGAATAGTCAGAGCAGGAACTGCCGAACCCAAGCGCCCAGATGCTCGGCACAATCGTCGACTGACTCTCGCCAGGATAGCGCTGCTGCGGCATCAGCCTCATCGCTGATGCGCTTGACGATGCGAACTGACACTCCGGCCGTGACTGCTGCTCGCGCCACGGCATAGCCCTCCATATCGACGAGATCAGAGTGCTCGGCCAGCAGGCTGCGCGCTGCGGGATCGGCAATGAAGGCATCGCCGGTTGTCAGGGTCAATCCGGCTCCGCCCAGATCCACGGGCTCACCAAAGTGCATGCCGACCAGATCGAAAAGAGCCTCGTCGTCCAGATCATGCTGAGTCACCCGACTGATCACATGGGTCCCTACGAGGTCTGGACGCAGGGCGCCGGCAGTACCCAGATTGACGACTTCACTTGGGGAGCCCTCGCCGAGGATGGTGGCAACGGCAATGGCGGCATTGACCTTGCCCACTCCGGTCACGAGTACGGGGAGCTCGCCGACGTGGAGGTGAACTGCCTCTTCCTCCAGCGCCACAACGAGCAGGGGGCGGTCACTGGAAATCGTCCGATGCAGTCGCATGGGCCTCACGCTAACGTGAGCGTTCAACATCAGGAGGCGGTCCATGCGCATGCCCACTTTGAGGATGTCCTCAACTGTGCGAACGGCTGTGATAGCCGTACTGGTGCTCGCAGTCGGCGTTGCGGGCTTCATGCTGGCGCGCGCGACAGGTGCGAGCGAGCCTGACGCAATTCCCGTCGGCGGCGAAGTAAATTCCTCCGCTTCGCCGGCTCCTGACGCAACGGCCGCAAGGCCAACCGCACTGTCACCCGATGTATCGGCAATCCATCAAAGTCAGGTGAGCGCGATGACTTTCGAGGCCGCTGAGGATTTGCCGAACACTCCTGCAGTCGCAGTGGGCTATCGAGTGGCAACAGGCAAGATCAAGCCGCAGGAATTGGCAGCTGTCATCGCTCAGCAATTCGGTGTCCTTGGCAGCCCCGCGAGCACTGATGAAGGTGGCTGGAAGGTCGGTGGGGCAACAGACACCGCACCCACAGTCAATGTCTACAGCGATCCGCTCGTGCGCTGGGCTTTCGCCAATGCCGAACTGACTGCGGGTGCAGCCATTGATCAGGATCGCGCTCAGCAGATCGCAACCACACTGCTTGCTCCACTGGGCGTTCCAACTGACGAAGTGGAATGGGAGATCCAACGAGACCAGAACCGAGTCGTCGTGCACGCCTGGCTGGTGCTTAAGGGATTGCGAACAGAGCTTGGGTGGACCGTGGTCGTGGCACCTGATGGCGAAGTGGTGTGGGCCGATGGATTCGCCGCGAGCCTGGTTCCGGTGCCCGGCTACCCCGTTCTGGGTGCGACCGATGCACTTGACCGTGCGCTCGAGCCAGGCTGGCAGTTCGCCGGGCCAACGCCCTGGGATGGCGCGGGCGCCACGCAGGACATGGCAGTCCCTGGACCAGTGCCAACAGTGAAGGGCAAGCCTGCGCTCGTGGCCGGAGTTCAGGTGTTGACGGCGAATCGAGCAGAACTCAGCCTGGCCCAGTTCTGGCAACCCAATGGCAGCCTGCTCATCCTGCCTTCGTATGTCATCACCACCAATGACGATCGCAAGTGGAGTCTGCTCGCTGTCACCGACGCCTACGTCGCCGTGCGCGACATGGTTCCGGCGGCAGATGTGCCGAACCCGGCAATCGCAGCGCCATAGAAGAGCAGCGCCATAAGCAGGGGGTAACCTTCATCTTCGCATTCGGTTCGGATGCATGGCGAGGTGGCAGAGCGGCCGATTGCAGGCGCCTTGAAAGCGCCCGTGGGGAAACTCACCGGGGGTTCAAATCCCTCCCTCGCCGCAGAGAGACGGAGATGGCGATGAGCGAACTCCTGCTCATCGCCATCGATGTCTGGTTCTTGGTGCTGGTGTCAGTCGCGGCCGGATTCTGGGCGACATTCTGGCCGGACTCATGGTTGAAGAGCGATCCGTTTCCGTTGCGCTTGTACCGCTGGGAGACGGTGGAGTTGTACCGCCAGCTCTGGGTCGCAACTCTGGCTCGTCGGCTGCCCGAAGCGGGCAACACCTTCGGCGGACATTCCAAGAAGCGGCTCTTCGGCGCAGAGCCCGGACACCTGAATCGCTATCTCATGGAAGTTCGACGAGGCGAATGGGTGCACCAGATCTCGTGCTTGGCAGCGATCCCGCTGTTCTTCTTCAATCCCTTATGGCAAGCACTGCTGTTCTTGCTTGCCACAGTCCTTGTCAACGCAGGATTCATCATCATCCTGCGTTACAACCGCATTCGCCTGCTGAATCTGCAGGCTCGACTTGCTGAGTGAGTTACGCGTTCAAGGATTCGATGTCGATCACGAAGCGGTAGCGAATGTCGCTTGCGACCACGCGGTCCCAGGCCTCATTGACATCCTGGATCGCGATCACTTCGATGTCAGCGCCGAGATTGTGCTCGCCGCAGAAATCGAGCATCTCCTGGGTTTCGCGGATGCTGCCGATGCCAGATCCGGCAAGGCTCTTCTGACTGCCAAGCAGTGAGTTCGACTGCACAGAGAGCGGCTCAGTTGGCACACCCACCATGCAGAGGGTTCCGTAGAGACCGAGCAGGCTCAGGTATCGGTCAACATTCAGATTCACCGAGACGGTGTTGAGAATGAAATCGAAGGAGTAGCGAGCCTTCTTCCAAGCCTCCTTGTCGGTGGACAGCAGGAAGTGGTCTGCGCCGAGACGGAGAGCGTCCTGCTCCTTGCCCGGGGAGTGGCTGATCAAGGTGACCTCTGCACCCATCGCGTGAGCGAGCTTGACTCCCATGTGCCCCAGCCCGCCGAGGCCGACGATGCCTACGCGGGTTCCTGGTCCGACTTTCCAACGCTTCAGTGGTGAGTAGGTCGTGATGCCCGCGCACAGCAGCGGTGCTGCTTCAGCCAGGCTCAAGTTCTCAGGGATGTGCAAGGCGTAGTTCTCATCGATCACGATGTGCGTTGAGTAGCCACCGTAGGTCGGGGTGACGAGGTCCTTCTCCATGCCGTTGTACGTCGCGGTGCTGTGACCCAGGCAGTAGTGGTCGTTGCCTGACTTGCAGTTCGCGCACTCACGGCAGGAGTCCACGAAGCAGCCAACACCAGCGTGATCACCGATCTTGAACTTGGTGACATTGGAGCCAACGGCTGACACGATGCCTGCGATCTCATGACCTGGGACCATCGGGAAGATCCCCTGCCCCCATTCCTCGCGGCCCTGGTGGATATCTGAGTGGCAGATACCGGCGAACTTGATTTCGATGGTGATGTCATCTGGCCCGAGCTCGCGTCGAGTGATGGTGGTCGGGGCGAGAGGTGCGTTTGCGGTCGGCGCGGCGTAGGCGCGGACATCCATGGGCGTTCCTTTGCTTGGGGGTGCCCAAACCCTAGCCAATGTTTGCAGTGCCTACTTGCCGGGTGCGCCGACGGCGAAATGCGTCAGCGCACCATCAAGGTTCCGCCGTCGATTGAGATGACCTGGCCGGTCATGAAGCCGGCTCCTGGCGAGGCGTAGAAGGCCATGACCGGCACGAAATCGCGCTCGATATCGCCGAGCTTGCCTCCGATGGGCACTGCGGTGGCCATCATCTCGTCGTGCGCCGCGAGCTGCTCAGCGCTCATCTCTGACCGGGTCTTGTCATACATCGGGGTCCAGATTGCGGGAGCGATCACGTTGATGGTGATGTTGTAACGAGCCCATTCCTTGGCGGCGGTGCGACTCCATGCGGTGACGGCACCCTTGCTCGCTGAATAGACCGACTTGTTCGGTTGGCCGATGATGCCGGCGGCTGAGCCGAAGTTGAG
>DNXA01000023.1 GCA_003506065.1 Actinomycetota bacterium | reverse complement strand
TGCCACGCGCGAGCCAATGGATTGGTTCTGCAGTTCACGAATCGCAGCCTCGGTCACCAGTTCTGTCTCGGGCCGAGGGATGAACACACCCGGTCCGACAGCGACCTCAATGCGGCGAAATCCAGTGGAACCGAGCAGATGCTGGAGCGGCACACGGGATAGTCGCTGAGTCATCAATCGCTCGATCTGCACGCGCTGATCAGAATCAACCGCATCCTGCAGAATCAGGCGATTACGTGGGATCCCCAACGCGAATGCGACTATTTGGCCAGCGTCTACTGAAGGAGATGGGACTCCAGCGGCAGTGAGCCGTCGCTCGGCATCGAAGAGCACGTCACGAATTGATTCGCGACCACCGGTTGTATGAACCGAGTCGAAGCTCACTTGCCCCCGCCTACGGCCAACTTCGCAGCGTTGTCAGCTTCGATGCATGCCTGAACTACGGCATCGATATCCCCATCAAGGATCTGATCGAGATTGTGTGATTTGAAGCCGACCCGATGATCGTTCAATCGATTCTCTGGGTAGTTGTAGGTACGGATGCGCTCACTGCGATCAACCGTGCGAACCTGCGAACGTCGCACATCTGAAGCATCCTTGGCTGCAGCTTCCTCCGCAGCGGCCAGAAGGCGTGCTCGCAGGATGCGCATGGCCGACTCCTTGTTCTGCAGCTGACTCTTCTCGTTCTGGCATGAGACCACAACCCCCGTCGGAAGGTGCGTAATACGCACAGCGCTGTCGGTTGTATTCACGCTCTGTCCGCCAGGACCAGAGGATCGGTAGACATCGATGCGCAGATCGTTGGCATCAATCTCAACTTCAACTTCCTCAGCTTCAGGAAGGACGAGGACGCCAGCTGCTGAAGTGTGAATCCGACCCTGCGATTCCGTTGCTGGCACCCGCTGAACTCGATGCACACCGCCCTCGAACTTCAGTCGGGCATATGGAGCCTCGCCAGGCTGAGGGATCCCCCTGCTCTTGACGGCGATCGCGACATCCTTGTATCCGCCAAGATCGGACTCGACGGCCTCGATCACCTCTGTGCTCCAGCCGCGTCGCTCTGCATAGCGCAGATACATCCGAGCCAGGTCGCCAGCGAACAGTGCCGATTCCTCGCCACCCTCCCCTGACTTGATCTCGACAATGACGTCCTTGTCATCCATGGGATCGCGTGGAAGCAGCAGAGTGGTCAGATGCTCTGCGGAGGCCTGCTCACTGGCCACCAACTGAGGCAGTTCAAGTGCAAAGGCCTCGTCATCGGCAGCCAGCTCTGTGGCGGCAGCGACATCATCATGCAGGGCTGACCATTCGCGATAGGCAGCAACGACTGGTCCGAGTTCAGCAAAACGTCGACCTAGGTTGCGCGCAAGCACCTGATCGCTGTGAACGGAGGGATCAGACAGCCGCAGTTCAAGCTCGCCGTACTCCTTGACGAGCTCGGCACAGGCTTCAAACACGACGACGTCCTCCACAATTGCTGAACATGAATCCGGGCGCCGGTCTGGGGTCGACCGCACGACGGGGGAGACATGCGGTCGACCCCAGGCCGGCGCCCGGGGTCGAAAACTAGTTGCTGTCGTCCTTCTTGCCGAAGCGCTTCTCGAAGCGAGCCACGCGGCCGCCGGTGTCGAGGATCTTCTGCTTGCCGGTGTAGAACGGATGGCATTGGGAGCAGACATCTGCGTGAATCTGGCCGCTCTTGGCCGTGCTGCGGGTGACGAAGGTCTCCCCGCAGGTGCAGGTCACGGTCGTGACGACGTACTCGGGATGGATGCCAGGCTTCATGGAACTCTCCTTGTAGATGTCCCGGGTCGGCACCCACGATGGCGGGGCCGTGAACCGGGTCGATGAAATTATGCCATTCGTGCCGCTGATCGGGAAATTTCCCGGGCAGCAGGTGTGCGACTAGTCGCTGCCTGCGAGCCCGCCGGATCCAGGTGTGGTCTTCTGGATCTGCATCAGGAACTCGTAATTGGTCTTGCTCTCGCGCAGCTTGGACATCAGGAGTTCAATCGACTGCTGCTGATCAAGGGCGTGAAGCACTCGCCGAAGCTGCCAGACCACCTTGAGCTCATCAGGCGCCATGAGCAGTTCTTCCTTGCGCGTTCCGGAAGCATCGATATCAACGGCCGGGAAGACTCGCTTGTCAGCCAGACGGCGATCAAGCTTCAGCTCCATGTTGCCGGTGCCCTTGAANNCAACCGCTGGGAAGATGCGCTTGTCGGCAAGCCTGCGGTCTAGCTTGAGCTCCATGTTTCCAGTTCCCTTGAACTCCTCGAAAATAACCTCGTCCATTCGCGACCCTGTTTCGACAAGGGCGGTGGCCAAGATGGTCAGTGATCCACCATTTTCGATGTTGCGAGCAGCACCGAAGAACTTCTTGGGCGGGTACAGCGCCGTTGAGTCCACGCCACCGGAGAGGATTCGGCCAGAGGCCGGAGCCGACAAGTTGTATGCGCGACCCAGGCGGGTCATCGAATCGAGCAGGACGACAACATCGTGCCCGAGTTCGACCAGACGCTTGGCACGCTCGATGGCCAGCTCCGCGATGATCGTGTGATCCTCGGCCGGGCGATCGAAGGTTGAGGCAATGACCTCGCCCTTGATTGAGCGCTGCATGTCGGTGACTTCTTCTGGACGCTCATCAACCAGTACGACCATGAGATGAACCTCAGGATTGTTCTCAGTGATGGAGTTCGCGATCGACTGCAGCACCATCGTCTTGCCAGCCTTGGGCGGGGAGACGATCAATCCACGCTGACCCTTGCCGATCGGGGCAACGAGATCGATCACGCGAGCAGTGAGGTTGCTGGCATCTGTTTCCAGGCGCAGACGCTCTTGCGGGTACAGCGGAGTGAGCTTGGAGAACTCAGGACGATTGCGAAGCGACTCGAGGTCACCGCCGTTCACGGTGTCGATGCGCACAAGCGGATTGAACTTCTCGCGACGATCACCATCACGTGGCTGCTTCGTGGCGCCTGTCAGCGCATCACCCTTGCGCAGGCCGTGCTTGCGCACCATCGACAAGGAGACGTAGAGGTCGTTGGGCCCTGGCAGGTATCCACCTGTGCGCAGGAATGCGTAGTTCTCCAGCACATCGAGGATACCCGCTACAGGTACGAGGACATCGTCCTCTCCCACTTCAATGTCGGCCTCGCTGTAGCCATTGCGACGATCCGCATTGTTGCTATTGCTATTGCTGTTGTTGTTGCTGTTCGCGCCACCGCCGTTGTTGTTGCGTGGACGGTCGCGGAAGCGCTCACGACCTCTGCGTCGATTGCGCGATCCATCAGCGTCACGATCGCCACCGCGATCATTGTCTTCGCGTGGNNCGTGGCGCACGATCTTCCCGTGGTCGATCTTGCCGGGGGGTGCGATCGCGCTGCTCGCGGGCTTCGCGCGGCTCTCGGGGTTCACGCTCTTGGCGGGGCTCGCGGGCTTCGCGCGGAGCTTCCTCGCTGGACGACGCAGGCTGGCTGGCCTGAGCGGGCTGGCTCTGCTGCTCAGCGGAACGAGCTGATCGGTTGCCGCCTCCCTGACGTTCGGCGATGGCCGCAACAAGATCGCCCTTGCGCATGCCACTGGCGCCACTGATGCCCATTTGGTTTGCCATTGCCTTCAGTTCTGGCAACAGCATTGACGAGAGGCTGTCACCACGCGGCTTGCGCGTGGTTGCCGTTATTTCAGTCACGAATTGATATTCCTTTGACTCGTAAGAAACTCCAGTGAGGACCCGTACAGGTAGTTGTCCGGATTCACAGGTCAGAAGCGGTGCGCTGTGCGGGGAAAACGTCAGCTGACTTCCGCGACGCTGGAGATGAGCAAAAGTATAGCACCGAGATGAGTCAGGAGGCTGTTACCGGGTCAACATAGGCTCCGCGCGTGGCGATCGGCCGGCTTTCAACCCGCCACCTGACGCCTGCTTCCACGTGGACAGCGTCACGTTGATCCTTTGTTGCCAGCACCAGCACGGTCGGGCCGGCCCCAGATATGACCGCCGCCATGCCCTGCGCGCGCAAGCGATCGATCAAGTCCATCGACGATGGATACATCGCTCGGCGAGGCTCCTGATGAAGTCGATCATCCGTAGCCTCGAGCAGGAGAGTCGGATCCTTGGTGATCGCATGAACGAGCAACGCCGAACGAGAAATATTGAAGGATGCATCAGAACGAGAAACCGTTGCAGACAAAGCACTTCTGGCTTCAGCAGTCGGTACTCGAAATTCGGGAATGGCGATGATGGGCTTGATGTCAATGTGGGCTTCCTGCCTCACTACTTCCGCACTGGAATCGTGCATCCATGCGGTAGTGAAGCCGCCATGCAGGGCAGCAGCCAGATTGTCAGGGTGGGGTTCAAGTTCAAGTGCCAGTTGCAGGAGATCATGATCTGACAAGAGCGAATCGCCTTGCTCATGCAGGCCACGTGCAAGCACCAGACCACCAATGATCGCGGCCGCTGAAGATCCCAGACCTCGGCCATGGGGGATCACATTGGTGCAGCGGAGCACGAAGCCGGTCGGCATGGCGCCCATTGCTGCGAAGCCAAGCGCCATTGCTCGGGCGACCAGGTGCGAGGAGTCAAGCGCGACTTCGCCCAGCCCCTCCCCTTCGACCTCGATGAGCACGCCCTTGTCGTCGGACACCATCGCGGTGAGCGAGTCATACAGACCCAGGGCAAGGCCAAGACTGTCGAACCCCGGCCCGAGGTTTGCCGAGGTTGCTGGCACCCGGACGCGCACCGCACCGCTCAACCACGTGCTCATCAGTCAACCAGGCCCAATGCCAGTGCCGCGGCCTGCGCGGTAGCTGGAACAACGACGGGATCCTTGGCCCCTTGCATGGCCCAATGTGGATCCTTCAAGCCATTGCCGGTCAGCGTGCACACCACCAATTGTCCGGAGTCGAGCTGCCCTGCAGCATGCATCTTGATCAGACCCGCAACACTTGCCGCGCTTGCTGGCTCGCAGAACAATCCCTCTTTGCTCGCCAGGAGGTGATAGGCATGCAGGATCTCATCGTCGGTCACTGAGTCGATGACTCCCCCGGACTCCTCGCGGGCGGCAATTGCATGCTGCCAGGAAGCGGGGTTGCCGATGCGGATCGCCGTTGCGATGGTTTCAGGATTCAAGATCGGCATTCCCAGCACAAGCGGAGCGGCGCCCGCTGCCTGAAACCCCCACATGCGAGGTGTTGACGCAGCCACTCCGTCGCGCGCGTACTCGCAGTAGCCCTTCCAGTAGGCAGTGATGTTTCCGGCATTGCCAACGGGCAGGCAGTGGATGTCTGGCGCACGACCGAGACGATCAACAATCTCAAAGGCAGCAGTCTTCTGCCCTTCGATGCGGGCGGGATTCACGCTGTTGACCAGCGCAACCGGGTACTCATCCGACAGCGCTCGAGCAAGGGTCAGGCAGTCATCGAAATTGCCCTCGACCTGGAGCAGGGTTGCGCCGTGCACGATTGCCTGCGCCAGCTTGCCCAGCGCGATCTTGCCTTCGGGCACCAGCACTGCGCAGGCCATGCCGGCCTTGACTGCATATGCGGTTGCACTCGCGCTGGTATTGCCCGTTGATGCACAGATGACAGCCTTGGCGCCTTCTTCAGCCGCCTTCGAGATGGCCATCGTCATGCCGCGATCCTTGAAGGATCCGGTCGGATTTGCGCCCTCGTACTTCAACCAGACTTCGCAATCGAGCAACTCGCTCAGGGCTCCGGCCTGCACGAGCGGTGTCCCGCCCTCACACAGGGTGATGACTGGAGTACTTGCGTTAACGGGCAACCGATCGCGGTATTCCTCGATGAGCCCTCGCCATTGATGCGCCATGACTAAGCCCCCGCCTCACCCTCGACGCGCATGACTCCAACCACGGCCGTGACCATGGACAGCTTGCGCAATCGATCAACGGTCTCCTGCAATGCACCGTCACTGGAACGATGGGTGCGAACTATCAAACCTGCTCCATTGCCGTGTCCATCCTGACGAACCACTTGAATGCTGACCCCGCTGTCTGCAAAAGCCTTCGCAATGCTGGCCAGGGCACCGGGTTGATCTGCGACCACGAGATTGACGTAGTAGCACGTGAGCGCCTCGCTGATGGGCAGTACTGGCAACTGCACATCAGCACTCTCGCCCCAGCCGGTCGAACCAGTGAGTCGATTGCGGGCCGCAACCACGACATCACCGAGCACTGCCGATGCAGTGGGTGCGCCACCTGCGCCACGGCCATAGAACATCAGTTCACCCGCGGCCTCCGCTTCGATGAACACGGCATTGAAGGCATCGCGAACACTTGCCAGTGGATGCTCGCGCGGCACCATCGTTGGGTGCACTCGCACAATGACACCACGATCGTCATCAACACGCTCGGCAACTGCGAGCAGCTTGATGACACAGCCAAGACTCTTGGCCGCCCGAATATCGGTGATGGAGATGTTGGAAATGCCTTCGCAATACACATCCTCGCGAGTGACATGCGTGTGGAACGCGAGTTCGGCAAGGATCGCGGCCTTTGATGCCGCATCGTGCCCTTCGATATCCGCAGTCGGGTCCGCTTCGGCATAGCCAAGGGCCTGAGCCTCGGCCAGCGCGTCGGCGAACGAGGCGCCGTCCTCGTCCATGCGAGTGAGGATGTAGTTGGTGGTGCCGTTGACGATGCCCATGATCTTGGTGACATGGTCGCCGGAAAGCGACTCCTGCAACAACCGCACAATCGGAATCGCGCCGGCAACCGAAGCCTCGAAGAAGATGTCCACACCCTCTGCTTCAGCTGCCGCATAGAGCGATGCGCCATCAGATGCGAGCAGTGCCTTGTTCGCTGTGACCACGCTGGAACCGGACTTGATCGCAGCCAGGATCAGCGACTTGGCCGGCTCGATACCACCCATCAGCTCGACCACAATGTCGACCCCAGACGTGGCCACTGCCATCGCATCATCGGAAAGCAGAGCGGGATCAATATCGCGCTTCTTTGACAGATCGCGCACAGCCACCTGCGTCAGTTTGAGCGAGGTTCCCATACGAATGTGCAGATCGGTATCCCGATCAGTGAGCAAGCGGGCGACTTGCGCTCCGACTGTGCCGCCGCCAAGCACGGCCACCGTTACGGGGCGTGCGGGTTCAGCCGGGGACATGGGGACTCCAGAAAGGACGGTTGTGGTCCCCTAGCCTCTCAGGTCAAGTGCTCACGTCGCACATTGGCACGTTGGCAGGCGGCGGAAGCCCGCAATTGGGGACACTTCAGCCCCGCGCGCGTCCCACACTCCCTTCTCGACGCCTTCTAGCCTGCGTGAAGCTCGTTCCTGCTCAAAAGGAGTTCGCATGAATCTCATGACCAGAAAACTCATTGCTGAAGCAGTGGGCACCTTCCTCTTGGTCTTTCTCGCAGTTGGTGCCGCTGTGTTTGGCATCTCTGCCAGCGTCGGGACCGGGGCGGGGGGTCCGGGCAACGGCATTGTCGGCGTCGCACTCGCGTTCGGCCTGGTGCTTCTCGGCATCGCGTACGCATTCGGACCAGTCTCCGGCGCGCACGTCAACCCTGCCGTGACCCTCGGCATGCTGCTGGGCCGCAGAATGCCCGCCGGCGAAGCAGTGGCCTACTGGATAGCGCAGTTTGCGGGCGCCATCGCAGCAGGCGCCATGTTGAAGCTCTTCGTCTCCTCTTTCGGCGTCACCGACTACACCGGTGGCCTGGGCACGAACAGCTACGACAACGGTTCCATCGACATGGGCGGAGCATTCCTGCTCGAAGTACTGCTCACTGCAGCCTTCGTGCTGGTGATTCTGCTGGTGACAGAGCGGGTAGCGGCGCCCGGATTCGCGGGCATTGCCATCGGCTTGACCCTGACCCTTGTCCACCTCGTCGGCATTCCTCTTGATGGCACCTCAGTAAACCCCGCTCGATCCTTCGGCCCGGCGCTGTTCGCAGGAGGCGAGGCCATGAGCCAGGTCTGGCTGTTCATCGTTGCGCCACTTGTTGGCTCCGTGGTTGCAGTGATCATCTGGATGACCACCCGGACATCGGCCCCAGAGCCAGAGTTGCTCGTCGCAGGCTCCGAGCGGGAGTAGCGCACGACATCACGTCCACTGGCGTTGGAATCTGGCCTAAGCGCCGGGATCCAGCGCCAGTAGGTCGTCCAGGGTCTCCCGGCGCAGGATTACTGTCGCCTCGCCCGCATTCACACCGATGACTGCTGGCCGCGGAAGATAGTTGTAGTTGGAAGCCATCGACCTGCAATACGCCCCCGTCGCAGCAACAGCGAGCAGGTCCCCCGGTACGAGATCCGCAGGCAGCCAAGCCTCGCGTATGAGGATGTCGCCTGACTCACAGTGCTTGCCGACCACGCGCACGAGCATCGGTTCTGCCGTCGAAGTGCGCGAGACCAGCGCGACCGTGTATTCGGCGTCGTACAGGGCGGTCCGGATGTTGTCGCTCATCCCACCGTCCACGGAGATGTAGGTGCGCACTCCCCCATCGGTCTCAACCGCCTTCACCGTGCCGATTTCATACAGCGTGACACCCGGCGGCCCGATGATCGCGCGACCAGGCTCGAAGGAAAGCGCCGGAACTGGCACTCCAGCGGCCCGGCAATCTCGAACGACAGCGCTGGCCACCTGAGCGGCAAGCTCACCAATGGCCAACGGATCATCGGACTCCAGATAGGCGATTCCCATGCCGCCACCGAGATCGAGTTCGGCAAAACTGAT
>DNXA01000130.1:3540-5136 GCA_003506065.1 Actinomycetota bacterium | reverse complement strand
TGGGATTGGTTCGATCCATGGGTCGCACCGGCTCCTGCTATGACCATGCCACCGCTGAATCGTTCTGGAGCATCTTCAAACACGAGTACTACTACCGGCACGCCTTCGCCACCCTGGACGAACTCAAGGCCGGAATCGCGGAGTTCATGCGCCGCTACAACAACGACCGACGCTATTCAAAGATCGGGCAGACCAGCCCGATCAACTACGAGCTATCGTTAGCCACCCAAGCGGCTCAAGCCGCATAAACCCAGTGTCCACTTTTGCTGGGGAACCTCATGACGTGATCCAGATCACAAGCCATTGCTCAATTCGCGGGAATCTTCCATGAGTCCTCTCAGTTACATATACTTGAGTCCACAAGACTCAAGTCTTGTGCTACTTGGCTTGCCAAAGTGCAAATCAGGGCGTAAACTGGAAGCAAGGACCGCCCGGTTCGACAACCGGAACAGCAGAAGGAGTACGACAACATGGCCCGTGCAGTGGGTATTGACCTTGGGACGACCAACTCTGTCGTCTCAGTCCTTGAAGGCGGCGAGCCCGTCGTCATAGCAAATGCCGAAGGAGCCCGGACCACCCCGTCCGTCGTCGCCTTCGCAAAGAACGGCGAAGTACTGGTCGGCGAAGTCGCCAAGCGCCAGGCAGTCACCAACGTTGACCGCACCGTGCGCTCGGTGAAGCGTCACATGGGCACCAATTGGACCGTGGACATTGATGGCAAGGCCTACACCGCTCAGGAGATCAGTGCTCGCACGCTGATGAAGCTGAAGCGTGACGCGGAAGCCTACCTCGGTGAGAACGTGACCGACGCAGTCATCACGGTGCCTGCCTACTTCAGCGACGCTGAGCGTCAGGCAACCAAGGAAGCTGGCGAGATCGCCGGTCTCAATGTCCTGCGGATCATCAACGAGCCAACCTCAGCTGCCCTGGCGTACGGCCTGGACAAGGGTGACATCGAGCAGACGATCCTGGTCTTCGACCTCGGTGGTGGCACCTTCGACGTGTCACTGCTTGAGATCGGCGATGGCGTGGTCGAGGTCAAGGCCACCAGTGGTGACAACCACCTGGGCGGCGACGACTGGGACAACAAGGTGGTCGACTACCTGGTCACCCAGTTCAAGAACGCGCACGGGGTAGACCTGTCCAAGGACAAGATGGCCATGCAGCGTCTTCGCGAGGCTGCCGAGAAGGCGAAGATCGAGCTCTCGAGTTCGATGAACAGCTCCATCAACCTGCCGTACATCACCGCAAGTGCTGAGGGACCCCTTCACCTTGAGGAGAACATCTCGCGCTCGCAGTTCGAGCAGTTGACCGCTGATCTGCTCGAGCGCACCAAGGCACCGTTCCGTTCAGTGCTGAAGGACGCGGGCGTCACGATCGACAAGATCGATCAGGTCGTCCTGGTCGGCGGCTCAACCCGGATGCCAGCAGTCACCGATCTGGTGAAGGCCGAAACCGGCAAGGAGCCGAACAAGGGCGTGAACCCAGATGAGGTCGTCGCCATTGGTGCCGCACTGCAGGCTGGAGTGCTCAAGGGCGAGGTCAAGGATGTGCTCCTCCTCGACGTCACACCGCTTTCTCTTGGCATTGAGACCA
>DNXA01000130.1:0-3474 GCA_003506065.1 Actinomycetota bacterium | reverse complement strand
CCTTCGACATCGATGCCAACGGCATTGTGCACGTCTCGGCGAAGGACCGCGCCACCAGCAAGGAGCAGTCGATGACTATCTCCGGTGGCTCGGCTCTGAGCAAGGACGACATCGATCGGATGATGCGCGATGCAGAGGCACACGCCGATGAGGACAAGCAGCGTCGCGAAGAGGCAGATGTTCTCAACACTGCCGAGTCGCTCGTCTACCAGACCGAGAAGTTCCTGGCAGACAACGCCGACAAGCTTCCAGCGGATGCCCGCTCCAATGTTGACGGCCCACTGGATGAGTTGAAGAAGGCTATTGCTGCCAACGACTTCCCAGCCATGCGCGAGGCAACTGACAAGGTTGCTCAGGCGAGCCAGGCTCTTGGTGCTGCGATGTATGAAGCAGCAGCAGCCGAGGGTGCAGCTGAAGGCAGCACCGACGCGTCCGCTGAATCCGATGAAGATGTCGTCGACGCAGAAATCGTCGAAGAGGACGAGACGGAAGACAAGAAGTGAGCGACGAGGAGTCTGAGGACACCGGCGTACGCATCACCGACAAGCGACGCATCGATCCTGACACCTTCGAGGTGCGCCAACCCTCTGTGGTTGGCGCACCCGACGATGGTGGGATCGTTGAAGGCGAGTTCGGCGAGGTCGAGGCAAAGGTTGCCGAGCTGACGAGCGATCTGCAGCGTGTGCACGCGGAGTATGCGAACTACCGCAAGCGCGTTGATCGTGATCGTGAGCTCATTCGCGAGACCGCAATCGGCTCGGTGTTCGCAGCACTGCTCCCAGTGCTTGATGCAGTTGATCAGGCTCGCGAGCATGGCGAACTTGAAGGCGCATTCAAGAGCGTTGGCGAATCACTGCAAAGCACATGCACCAAGCTCGGGCTTGAAGTGTTCGGTGCAGCCGATGAGCCCTTTGATCCGACTGTGCACGAAGCCCTGACGAGTGTCAGTGACGAAGCCGTCACTGAGCCCACCGTCACCTCCGTGTACCAGCCGGGATATCGATTTGCTGGACGCATTCTGCGTCCAGCTCGGGTCGCCGTTGCTGGGACCGACTAAGGGGCGTTCTGTGAACAAGGATTGGCTTGAGAAGGACTTCTATGCCTCTTTGGGTGTGGCCAAGGACGCCACACCTGAAGAGATCAAGAAGAAGTACCGCAAGCTGGCCCGCGAACTTCACCCGGACAAGAATCCTGGCGATGCCAACGCTGAGGAGAAGTTCAAGGAGGTCTCCGAGGCCTACGACGTGCTCTCCGATGTCGAAAAGCGCAAGGAGTACAACGAGGCCCGCGCGGCATTCGCCTCAGGAGGTTTCAGCCGTCAGGGCGGTGGTCGCCCTCGGGGTGCCACATCCAACGTCAATATGGAAGATCTCTTCGGTGGCAATGACGGTGGTTTCGGCGATCTGCTTGGCGGCATCTTCAATCGTGGCCGGGGTGGTCGCTCGAATCAGCCTCGCCGAGGTGCAGACCTCGAGAGCAATCTGAATCTGTCCTTTGACGATGCCATTGACGGCGTGACCGTCCCACTGCGCTTGAGCAGCGAGGCGGCTTGCGAGACCTGTCGGGGCAGCGGTGCTCGTCCTGGCACCAGCGCGCGCACCTGCATGGACTGCCAGGGCAGTGGGCAGGTGGCTCGCAATGCGGGCGGCTTTGCCTTCGCCGAGACTTGCCCGACGTGTCGTGGTCGCGGGCAGGTCATCGATGATCCGTGCCCGAGCTGTCACGGTTCTGGCGTTGGTCAGAAATCGCGAACAGTCCAGGTGCGCATTCCCGCCGGGGTCAAGGACGGCGCTCGCATTCGGGTCGCTGGCAAGGGCGCGTCAGGTGAGCGTGGCGGGCCTTCGGGTGATTTGTTCGTGCAGGTGCATGTCACTCCGCACCCGCTCTTTGTCCGCAAGGGCGACAACATCGCCTTCACCGTTCCCGTGACCTTTGCCGAAGCAGCACTTGGCGCGCAGATCACAGTCCCGACCCCCCGCGATGGCAATGTCACGCTGAAGATTCCCGCTGGCACCACGACCGGAAGAACCTTCCGAGTGAAGGGAAAAGGCTTGGGGCGCAAGGACAACAGCCGTGGCGACGTGCTGGTCAGCGTTGAGGTCGCTGTGCCGCAGAAGCTCAGTGAAGAGGCAAAGGCGGCACTGGAGTCGTATGCCGCGGCGACGGCTGACCTTGATCCGCGAGCCGGTCTGATGAATCTGGCCGGGCAGTGAGATGGATCCCTTCCAGATTGCCGACGACCACCCGGTGTTCGCAATCTCCGTTGCTGCGCAGCTGGCCGGATTGCACCCGCAGACTCTTCGGCAGTACGACCGTCTCGGATTGGTGTCGCCCAAGCGAGTAGGCGGAAGGAATCGGCTGTATTCCGGTCGCGACATTGCTCGGCTCCGCGAGATCACGGATCTTTCGGCAGAAGGGCTTTCGCTGGAGGGCATCCGGCGCATCCTTGTTCTTCAGGAGGAGATCGAACTCCTGCGCAGTCAGCTTCGCGAGTTCCACCGCGAGAAGTCTTCAACAGCATTGGTGGTCTGGCGACCAAGTCGCCGCAACCAGAGATAGGACAACCAGCAATGGACATTCAATTCACGACCAGAAGCCAGGACGCACTTGGTGCGGCTGTTCGCATTGCCGCTGCCAATGGCAATCCACAGGTGGAGCCCATTCATCTGCTGGATTCGCTATTGCAGCAGGGTGAGGGAATTGCCACCGCGCTGCTTGAGTCAAGTGGGGTCAATTGCAACTCGCTCACCTCAGAAGTGCGACGGGCCCTTCAGGATCTGCCGAGTGCGTCTGGGGCATCAGTTGCCTCGCCGCAACTCAGCAGTGCTGCATTCAAGGTGATCAATGGTGCTCAGGAACTGGCCAAGGAGCGTGGCGATGATTACGCCAGCACAGAGCATCTGCTGATCAGCCTGGCCAAGGACGGCGGCCCGGGAGTTTCGGATCGCTTAGCCGAAGTCGGGGCCACCCCGATGGCACTGATCCAGGCCTTGCAGGCGGTGCGTGGCTCTGCCCGCGTCACCTCCCAAGAGCCGGAGNNGACGTTCCAGGCACTGGAGAAGTACGGAGTCGACCTCACTGCCCGCGCCCGCGAGGGCAAGATCGATCCCGTCATCGGGCGCGACGAGGAAGTGCGCCGCACGATCCAAGTGCTGTCTCGACGTACGAAGAACAATCCGGTGCTCATTGGTGAACCAGGCGTGGGCAAGACGGCCGTCGTGGAAGGCCTTGCTCGACGCATGGTCGAAGGCGATGTCCCGACTTCCCTGCAGGGCAAGACCCTCTATTCCCTGGATCTGGGTGCGATGGTTGCCGGAGCGAAGTACCGAGGCGAGTTTGAAGAGCGTTTGAAGGCGGTCCTTGACGAGATCAAGGAATCCGATGGCCAGATCGTGACATTCATCGATGAGTTGCACACCGTCGTGGGCGCTGGAGCCGGCGGCGAAGGGGCCATGGACGCGGGCAACATGCTCA
>DNXA01000228.1 GCA_003506065.1 Actinomycetota bacterium | reverse complement strand
GCGAAGCTCACCACGGCACCGTCGTCCACGAGATCCGGCGCACCCTTGAACACCTGAACGCCTGCATTGGGGTTCCAGAGATTGCCAGCCTTCAGAGTCAGGAACTCGCGCGCGACGGCATGGTCATCCTCGAATGCAGCTGAGGCATCCAGAAAGCCCTGCACGATCTGTGCGGGAGACATCCCTACGCGGGGACTCTGCGGGATCACCCGAATGAATTGATCCGTGCGATTGGCGGCGGAGGCATCTCCTTGTTGGATCGCACCCTCTTCGGGCACTTGTGCTGTCAGTGACCAAGGCAGCACTCCGCATCCACTCAACAGCAGACCAAGAGCGGCGAGCGCCGTCGCAATTCTCAGAGGCTTCATGATCGTCTCGATCTCGGAGGCATCTGGAAGCCTCGCGACGACGGGCCTAGTATCGCATCAAAGCGCACTGCCGAGGGATCTACGGACTCCATTTCCTCAAAGCTCTCCGGTATCAGAGGCAACGGGGATTCCAGAAGGGCACCTCGCACCTCACGAGGAAGAGTCAGCCGGAAGTTCGAGCCTTGGCCTGGTTCGCCCCAGGCCTCGAGCCACCCTCCATGCAAGCGCGCATCCTCGTAGGCAATCGACAAGCCAAGTCCTGTTCCTCCGGTTGTGCGAGCCCGTGCCGGATCTGCTCTCCAGAATCGGTTGAAGACCAATCCGGATTCACCAGGGCGCAAGCCAAGTCCGAAATCGCGCACAGTGATCGCCACGGCGTCATTGTCGGCTCCGACAGTGACGACAACGCCCTTGCCGTCACTGTGCTCAATGGCGTTGTCCAGCAGATTTCGTACGACGCGATTGATACGCCTGCTGTCCGCTGCGACGACAGCCGAGACCGGCGACCCAATGAAATCCAGACTCGTATCGATGCGAACGGCCAGTGGTCGAGCCTGCTCCACTGCTCGAGCCACCAGTGCATCGACGTCACACGCCTCGACATCGAGCACGGCAGCACCGGCATCGAAACGCGAGATCTCCAGCAGATCAACCAGCAACTCCTCGAAGCGGTCAAGTTGGTTCTGCAGAAGTTCCGCTGCCCGCGAGGTGGCCGCATCAAACTCCACTCGGCGCTCGAACATGAGATCGGCTGCCATGCGGATGGTGGTGAGTGGCGTGCGGAGCTCGTGCGAGACATCGGCAACGAAGCGCTGCTGCACCCGCGACAACTCCTCGAGCTGCTTAATCTGCTGCTGCAGACTCGATGCCATGTCGTTGAAGGTCGTCGCCAACTGCGCGAGCTCATCCTCCCCACGCACCGTCATGCGCTCTGACAGTTGACCTTCGGCAAGCAATGCTGCAGTACGGGCGGCTTCTCGAACCGGGTTCACCACCAGCATGGTGACCAGCCGTGCGATGAGCGTGAGCAGGACCAGCAGCAGAGCACCAGTGAGCAGCACGGCCCCTCGGACCAGATCCAAGGTCTGCTGCTCCTGAGCCAGAGGGAACAGGTAATAGAGGTTGTAGTCCCCAAGGGACGGGATATCCAGCGGAGCACCTACGAGCAAGCCCGGCACGCTGACGCCATTGATGTACCTGATCGAACCGTAGGTCCACAGTTGACTCTGATCGGCTATCACCGCCAAGCGGAATTCGGCATCGATGCTTGCGGTGGAGACCAGGTTCGTGCCGCGCTCAGGAAGGGATTGGCCTGGCTGGGCAGCCAGCAGCAGGATGTCGAACTGCGTCGGAGAACCCCCTTGCGAGCCCAATCCGGCAACAATCGCATCGACCAGCCGAGCAGGTGATGGCGCAGTCGGTGAGGCTTCGGCGGCTTCAATGACTCTTTGGGCCTCGATGAGGCCAGCTGAGGCCTCAGAGATAGAGGTGTCCTCTTTGGCTCCCATCAAGCCCGTGGTGACCTTGCTGAGCAACGTGACACCCAGCACGGTCAGCACGATCAACGAGGAACCAAGGGTGATGGTGGTGATGCGCAGGAGCAATGAACTGCGCCACCAACGCCGGATCCAGCGAAAGGGACCATCGGCACGGCTCACTGCTGCGGTGAAGCGAAACCACGCTTGGAGGATTGCGGTCAAGCGGGTCCTGCCTTGTAGCCAATCCCCCGGACGGTGAGCACATACTCAGGCCGCTCCGGGTCGGTCTCCACCTTGGAACGCAGTCGCTGCACGTGCACATTAACCAACCGTGTGTCCCCAGCATGCTGATATCCCCAGACGTCATGGAGAAGGGCCTCACGCGTGAACACGTGGCCTGGCTTGCGAGCAAGGCAGACTAGCAGGTCGAATTCCAAAGGCGTCAGTGACAGCATCTTCCCATTTCGCGCAACCTTGTGTCCAGAAACATCGATCCTCAGGTCGCCAATCGCCAAGGGCTGCGCTGCTTGGTCGTCCCCCCTGCGCACGCGGGCGCGGAGCCGGGCAATCAACTCGCGCGGCTTGAACGGTTTCACCACATAGTCATCAGCGCCGGACTCAAGCCCGACAACCACGTCAACGGTGTCACTGCGTGCCGTCAGCATCACGATAGGCACGCCTGACTCCTTGCGAATGGCCCGACAGATCTCGATGCCGTTCATTCCTGGGAGCATCACGTCAAGCAGCACGATGTCCGGCTGAACTGCACGAAATCGGTCCAGTGCCAAGGAGCCTTCAGCGCAGAATTCGGCAGAGAATCCCTCCTGACGCAGCACGATGCCGAGCATCTCCGACAGCGCTGCGTCGTCATCAACGACCAGGACCTTGCCGAGGGAGCCAGAGTCCGAAGGTTGATTCATACGCTCATGGTGCCACTCATTAACCTGCATACCCAGTACCGCAGGCAAACGGCACGGATCAACGCAAACCCCACTCCCCAGCCATCTTCAGCCGCTAGCCTTCCGTGATCCACCGAGAAGGGTCTGTGAGTCAGTGGCGTCAAAACGTGATCGGAACGCGAACACCCGCAAGCAGCGCAACAAGATTCGGCGTCGCATCACTCTCGTCGTCCTGTGCATCCTGCCCATTCTCGTCGGCATCATCTGGTTCAGTTACGCGAACAAGATCATCGATGAGATCAACGGCTACAACACGCAGGCCACCATTCTGAGCCAAATAGCATCCAGCCGAGAGACCCTCAACTACAACCTCAAAGCCGCAGCCAATGGATACCTCGCCGGCGACGGCAACCAGATGCTCGCCGCCCTTGAAGAGCTCGACCCTGGCTACACGACCCAGCTGAACAAGGTCACCAGTCCGCATGCCCCCGGAACTGCAGAGCTGGAGGCCTCGATTGCGAACTACACCGCAGTGGCGCAGAAGGCAGTCGATCTCGCGCTTTCACCGCAGTACACCGCCGCTGGAGTGCGTGCGATCATCAACAGCAAGGGGTTCACGATTGCGGATGAAGAGGTTGCCCTCTCCATAGCCGCCGCGAATC
>DNXA01000109.1 GCA_003506065.1 Actinomycetota bacterium | reverse complement strand
ATTCATGCGTGCTCCTGGAGTGCATGTCCAGTGACGTTCATCGATGCAGGACCCAGCATGCCCAGCAAAGGCAACCTGGCTTCAATCTGGACCCTCGTCATCACAATGCCGTGCTCAACCACACGAGTCGCTCGGATGCTGGTCACAAGACTTGCCGCGAGATTTCCATCAAGCAGTTCACGTGTTCGACGTTCACCCATGTCGAGTTGCGAACCAGCAAGGGCTGCAACTCGCGCGCCTTCGGCAGCCGCTGCAGTCATGGTTGATCGAACGTGCAGTGCAAGGGCAAACTGAAGTACGACAAGAGCAACACCGACGAGCAGCGGGGCGACAAGCACAAATTCGACAACCGAACTTCCGCGCTCAGTTTCCAGCCGTCGTCGAAGATTTCTCATACGGCTACGAGTGAATCGAGATACTCGACATCGCCCGATCGAATACCGAGGTCAACGCGTCATCTGCCACCAACCAGATTGCAGTCACCAGCCCGGCAGTCATGACGGCCACCAGGACCCAACCTGGGACATCACCCCGCTCGTTGTCTTTGGATCGCAAGGCAAAGGCCCATTGGTCTGCCGACGCAACCAAGGCACACCATCCGAGGGTCAGTTTGTTCAGCATCATTTCTCCTTTGGTTACGAACGCACCACGAGTTGGAGTCCTTGCATTCCGGGAAACACAGCGACGAGGACAACCGTTGGCAGGATGAGAAAGACAACAGGGATGAGCATCGCCACTTCCTTGCGGCTGGCCATTTCCATCAGTGACCTGCGGTCAGCAGCCCGCACATCAGCGGCTTGTGCTCGAAGCACCTCGGCCAGTGGGGACCCGCGCTCCATAGCGATGACGACTGCATCAATGAAGCGCTCGACTTCGGGACTGCCCGCTCGAGCTGCAAGTGAGCCAAGTGCTAGATCCAGAGACTGACCGCTGCGCACATCGGCGAGGCACCGATCGAACTCCTTCGATAACTCGCCACCCACAGTGCTGCACACTCGTTCAACAGCCGCCGCCGGTGACTCGCCTGCGGCCACAGCAAAGGCCAGCAGCTCGGCCACCGCAGGCAACTCGCGCGCCAATTGCTCCTTGCGAATACGAATGCCGTGGGAAAGCAGGCGGTCTATGCACATCGCTCCTGCAAGGGCTCCAGAGCAGATGAGAAGCGGTAGACACACAGGGGATGCCCCTCGTGCAACAAGCAGGCTTCCGAGGATCGCCCCACCTGTGGCCCCAATGCCTATCGCACTCGCCTGATCGATCCGGTAGCGATCCACGCCGATTCTTCCAGCGTTGGCGAGCCTGAGTTCGAGCGGTTCCTTTGCCATCTTGATGTCCAGCATCGGGCGAAGCAGTGCCATCAGGACCTCGCCCACGCCAGGCACCGCCCTGACGCGCGAGTGCAGTTGCGCAGTTGGTGGCACGAACGGAGCGATGCGCTCAAGCATGGAAGGTGGGCGAAGCACGAGCAATCGGGAAATCACCAAAGTCAGCCCGATCGCACCCAACAGGCCAAGAACCGCACCTGTTGCGGACGAGCTCACGATCGCGCCAATCGGCGTTCGGAAGGAAGGCGACCTATGCGGATCATGACGCGATACGCGAGTAGCGAAAGAATCGCTGCCGAGAGCAGCACTGCAGCGCCCTGAACACTGCGATACGCCTGCAATGCGGCCGGACGCGTAGAGAGAAGTGCCAAAGTCATCCACGGAGCAGCTACGGCCAAGCGTGCAGCATTGATCGTCCAGCTCTGCCTCGCCTCAATCTCTCCACGCGCTCGCGCGTCTTCGCGAAGAAGCGAACTGAGAGTGAGCAACACGCTGCCGAGAACCTGACCCCCAACCTGATGTGCCACAGCAAGCGCCGCCGCAACACGATCGGCAACTGGATCTCCTAGTTCCTCAGTCAGGAGACGAAGCGATGCTTCGAACGATCCGGCAACTCGATAGTTCCCGGCGAAGGTCGCGAATGCAGGTCGCAACAGCAACGGGCCTTTGTCTCCAAGTTCGCAGACTGACTCCGGAAGTGAGTAACCCGCCCGCACTGCCGACAGCAAGGAGTCGATTGCATCAGGCCACACCTTGCGCAGGGCACTTTGCCGGATACGCACTCTTCGCCTGATGAGGACGATGGGTATGAATCCACTCGCAATCCCTGCGAGGAATGCCACCACAGGAAGCGCCGTGATAAGCAGGGCGAGAACAAGGCTCACGAGGCCGACAGATGCGCACACCGCCGCCAGTCGCGCGCCGTTCAGCTGTGGAATACCTGACTGCTGAGCCAGACGACTGAACTGCCCAACCTTGACTCTTGGACCTGAGGAAGTAGGCGGAGCACTGATCGCAACAGCCACGAGCAATAGGCCGACTGAGAAGCACAAGCCGACGAGCGCACCCATCAGGCAGCCCGTCCAGCCTGAGGATCTCTTGTCGCACTGAGCAGGGCTGCGAGATCGAAGCCTGCATCCGCAAACCGATCCAAGCGCGGGGGGAAGCCTGTCCGACGCTCCAAACCTGAGTCACTTGCGGTGAAGAGATCGGCCAACTCGATGACTCCATTCTCGACTCGACCAGACAGCCCAACAATTTCCGTGATTCGCCGAGAGCCATCGCGTTGGCTTGCTGCATGAACCACCAAATCCACCGAACTGGCAACCGTCGGGATCACAAAATCGGCGGGAATGTTCTGGCCAGACAACAGCGGCAACGTGCAGAGCTTCATCACTGCCTCGCGAGCGCTGTTCGCGTGCAAGGTAGCCATGGCCGGCATCCCGCTGTTCATCGCAATGAGCAAGTCCAGGGCCTCCCCCTGCCGAACTTCTCCGACGACGATGCGCGTGGGGCGCATACGCAGGGCCTCGCGTATCAACCGCCGAAGTGGGATCTCGCCGGTGCCATCGAGGCTCAGATCTCGAGTCTGCATGGCAACCCAGTCAACGTGTGCGAGCTGCAGTTCGAAGACTTCCTCACAACTCACAACGCGCTCCCCTGAGTCCAAGGACCCCAGCAGCGCATTCAAAAGAGTGGTCTTGCCTGCCTGAGTGCCACCGGCGACCACGATGTTCAGTCCGCTGGCGACCGCTGCGTGCAGGAACTCAGCAGCCTGCAGGCTCAGGGTGCCAAGCCCCACTAGCTCATGAACCCGTGATGGATGCAGGACGAACCGTCGGATGTTCACCGCCCAGTGCCTTCGCGTGATGTCAGGAATCACGACGTGCAAACGGCTGCCATCTGGGAGAACAGCATCGACAAACGGGCTCGATATATCCACCCGCCGACCAGACGCGCGCAACATTCGCTCGACAAGATCACGAACCTCTCGCTGACTGAGCACCACAGTGGTCAGTTCAGACTTGCCTTTTCGCGCGATGAAGATTCGTCCTGGCTCGTTCAGCCACACCTCTTCGATCGTCGGATCATCGAAGAACTGCTGCAGTGGACCGAAGCCGGCAATCGCCTGATGCAGCTCGCGGGCGATGTCGAGTTGCTCCTCATCGCCGGCTTCACCACCGTGATGAATCCAGGTCTCGGAAGCCAGATTGTCCAGAAAGCTACGAAACTCCACTGGTCGCGTCATGGGATCCAAGCCGGAGTCTTGGATTGCCGAACGCAAGCGGGCTTCTACGTCCTCGCGAACACGCGCACTCGTTGGCATCTGACCCCCCGCTGGACAACTTCAACAACGGTAGGTCGACAAAAGAATCAAGAGAAGGCGAGGCGCACGCGCTGTGCATAACTCTCAGCTTGGGGATAGCCAATTAGCAGAAACGCTTGATCCATGCCTCAGCGACGATATTCGGGTGCTCCAACTGCGACACATGCGCGGAATCCTCGATGACGATCACCTGCGCGTGCTTGAAGTGCTGAGTGCTCTTCAACGCGCCATGCGCATTGACCAGCTGATCTTGACGACCGTAGATCAGCAGGGTCTTGCACTCAACGAGCTCCGCGAGCTTCCATGGGCGTCGGCGACCAGTGTCAAGGTAAGTCTTCAGCAATCCGCGCAGTGACTGCAGGAAAGCATCGGTGGCGTAGGGCAGCGCGCCGTATGCAGTGGCGGCTTCGACCGCCTCTTCGAATCGTTGCTCGGGGACGCAGGTGGGATCGGCAAAGCAGGTCTTGTAGGTCGTCTGCACTCGCGTGGCCACGTCCATCTTGGCTGTCTTGGTCGAAAGAGACTCGCCCAATCCAGGTATAGCCATCACGGGCAGCAGGATGTTCGTTCTGGTTGGTCGAATGTCGGGCAGCGCGGGAGAGATCAGGGTGAGTGTGTGCACGAGATCAGGGCGACGAGCCGCCAGCTGAAGAGCAGCAGCACCGCCAAGGGAATTCCCGAAGAGGTGCACGGGACGCCCACCAAGTTCTTCCTCGATGAATTGGGCCGCCGCCTTGGCGTGGCCTAAGGGGGAATAGTCGCCATCGCGAGGAGGAGGTGATTGACCAAAGCCGTTGAGATCCGGTGCCCAACCCTCGACCTCGCCCTGCAGGAGGCCCATCAGATCGGTCCAGTTGGTTGACGCGCCGCCCAAGCCGTGGAGGTACAACGCGGGAGGCGCGTCGGCTTGCAAACTGGGCGCGTGGCGAACACTCAGAGTTCGCCCTCGGAGGAATACGTCAGTTGCAGGCCACGGCGGGAGTAATTCTGACACCCCGCAAGGTTAGCGAGAATGTCCAAACTGACACGATGTGCACCTGAGCACTGAATTAGAGGGGCAACACATGGAGATCAAGATCGGCGTCACCTACTCATCCCGAGAGATCGCCCTTGACAGCGAAGACAAGCCTGCCGATGTTGCCAAGGCTGTCGACGCGGCAATCGCCAGCGGCGGAGTGCTCAAGCTCAACGATGACAAGGGCCGCACGGTGCTGGTGCCGGCAGAGAAGATCGCGTACGTCGAGATCGGTCCCAGCACAGCGCGCAAGGTCGGCTTCGGTCACTAGAACCACAGCTTGAGCTTTCCAGCCACGTCAGCGCTCGCGATCAGCCAAGGCCCACGAGGCGCCCATGGCTACACTTGGCATGCATCGTGTCGATAAAGGCAATTGGTCTTCCGTCACACGAGTAGACCCTGGGAGTCACCCTGACCACTTCATCAACCGTTGATCCGACTCATGCACCCACGTTTGCAGAGCTCGGCACGGATCCGACCATCGTCGCCGCATTGCTGGAGGATGGAATAGAGCGAGCATTTCCGATCCAGGAAATGTGCCTTTCCATGGCCTTTGAGGGTCGCGACATCATCGGTCAGGCCAAGACAGGAACAGGCAAGACTCTCGGCTTCGGCATTCCCTTGCTGCAGCGAGTCGACCTCGAGGGTGACCGTGATCGCCCCCAGGCATTGGTCATCTGCCCAACCCGCGAACTTGGACTGCAGGTCGCAACGGACCTTGAGCGCGCGGGGCGCCTGCGCGGAGTGCGTGTGCTTGCGGTCTATGGCGGTCGCGCCTACGAACCGCAGATTGAGGCATTGAAGAACGGCATCGATGTCGTTGTTGGAACTCCAGGCCGCATCATCGATCTTTCCAATCGTCGCGATCTTGATCTCAGCGCCGTGCGCGTGCTGGTGCTGGATGAGGCCGACGAAATGCTCGACATGGGCTTCCTCCCTGACGTTGAGCGCATCGTTTCCGCCGTGCCTGCAAAGCGCCAGACCATGCTCTTCTCAGCAACCATGCCCGGGCAGATTGTGAACCTCGCTCGTCGCTATATGACGCAGCCGACCCACATTCGTGCCAGCGATCCCGGCGACGAGAGCGCGACCGTTGACGCGATTGAGCAGCATGTCTGGCGCGCACATCCGCTGGACAAGATCGAAATCGTCGCGCGCATCCTGCAGGCCGAGAGCCGCCAGTTGGCCATGATCTTCACGCGCACCAAGCGCAAGGCACAGAAGATTGCCGACGATCTCACTGAGCGCGGCTTTGCCGTTGGCAGTGTGCACGGCGATCTCGGACAGGGTGCCCGCGAGCAGGCCCTGCGCGCCTTCCGCAACGGCAAGGTCGACATCCTGGTCGCAACAGACGTGGCGGCACGCGGCATCGACGTTGACAATGTCACGCACGTCATCAATTACGAGTGCCCTGACGACGAGAAGACGTACCTGCATCGCATCGGCCGCACTGGACGTGCCGGCAACTCCGGTGTCGCAGTGACCTTGGTGGACTGGGAGGACATCGCCCGTTGGCAGATGATCGATCGCGCCTTGAAACTGCCATTCAAGGATCCGATCGAGACCTACTCAACGAGTGATCACATCTTCACTGGTCTCAATATCCCTGCCGGCACGACTGGCACCCTGCCGAAGGCGGGGCGGACCCGTGAAGGTCTTGGCGCCGAGAACGTTGAAGACATCGGTGAGACTGGCAAGAAGCCGAAGCAGTCGAGCCAACCTCAGCGCTCCCAGCATCAGGACAAGCCGCGCAAGCATGAGCAGCGCAGTCATGCCAAGCCCGCTGCACCGGCCAAGACTGAAGATCCAGCTCTGAAGGCTGACAGCAAAGCTCGCCAGCGTCGTCGCACGCGCAGCGGCAAGCCAGCAGCCAAGCCTGAGTAGTTCAGCCTGCCTGCTCCACAAGCACCTGCGCCAAGTTTCGATAGTCGCGCGCCCCAACGCTGTTGGGTGCCGTGGACAGCACGGTGCGGCCAACAGCTGGCGCTTCAGCAAATCTGATCGATCGGTGAATCGCGGGCAGCACAG
Source organism: Actinomycetota bacterium (assembly GCA_003506065.1). Taxonomy (GTDB): domain Bacteria; phylum Actinomycetota; class Actinomycetes; order S36-B12; family S36-B12; genus UBA11398. The sequence goes on along the minus strand of DNXA01000109.1, from coordinate 1,058 downwards.
TGACGTGATAGCGCTCGGGCAGATCACTGAGCACTGCACGGGCATGCAGGGTCCTGCCGTCAAACTGTGTCGGGATGATTCCCGCGATTGCCAGTTTCGGATTCACGTACGCGCGCACCTCCTCAATCGTCTGCAGTAACTGACCGACTCCGCGATGCGACAGGGTTTCGCATTGAAGCGGGATCGCCACTGCATCTGCCGCAATCAACGCCCCGATTGTCACGATGCCAAGGGACGGGGCGCAATCAAGCAGCATCCAGTCGTACCGGGACTGGAGTGGCTCCAGAGCCTTGCGTACCGCCAGTTCGCGCCCCTTCGTCGCGGCGAGTGCGGCATCTGCATCGGCCAAGCCGATGGATGCGGGCAGCAGATCCACGCCTTCACCCGTACGAATAATGGCTTGGTTCGCCTCAGTGTGATTCACCAACACCGCGCGCACGTCAAGCTGCAGATCTTCAGGATCAATCCCCAAGCTGAAGGTGGCGCAGGCCTGTGCATCGAGATCAACGACGAGGACGCGCAAGCCCATCTCCGCCATCGCTGCAGCAACGGTCACAACCGAAGTCGTCTTCCCAACGCCACCCTTCTGATTCGCGAATGCGAGGACCCGGGCCATGGCCATATTGTGTCGTCACGCCGCTACCCTGCTGAATATGCGCTTCGTGCACGAACTCGCTGCCGATCCGGCAGCGCTGCAACCAGCACGCGTACTGCTGGAAGCCTGGTGCCTCTCAGAGCACATCGATCCTGAATCAATGGTGATCATTGCCAATGAGCTGTGCACCAATGCCGTCCGTCATGGCCAAGGAACCGTGGTACTCACCGCCAGTGGTTCTCCTGACCGGCTGGGGCTTGGCGTTCGGCAGGAGGCCAGATATGAACTTGCCATCCCTGTGCCCGATTCGAGCTCTGACCTGCAGATCACCGGGCGAGGCCTCCTTATGGTCGATGCTCTTGCCGAGAGCTGGGGCTGGCAGTTGACTGCCTCTTCCACGTTCGTCTGGGCGCGCCTCTCAAGGCGATAGGGGCCAATACCTTTCGACGGTAACCTGTCTTCG
>DNXA01000049.1:1775-7442 GCA_003506065.1 Actinomycetota bacterium | reverse complement strand
GGGAGCGGCTCGGCTTCCTGCCGGGCACGCTGTCGGAGAAGATCGATCCGTATCTGCGCCCGCTCTACGACGCATTGCACGACATGATCGATCCGGAGTCGATCCCGCGATTGATGACCTCTGGAACCATTGAGGTTGCGCCCCTGGCGTACATGCGCGGTCGCACTCTGAATGACGCATTCATCATTCTCGATGAGGCGCAGAACACTTCCGCCGAGCAGATGAAGATGTTTCTCACCCGACTTGGCTTCGGCTCAACCATGGTGATCACCGGTGACGTGACGCAGGTGGATCTTCCGGGCGGCACTACCAGCGGACTGCGCATCGTCGGTGACATCCTGGAGGACATCGATGATGTGGCCTTCTGCCAGTTGACCTCAGGTGATGTCGTGCGTCACAAGCTCGTTGGACGCATTGTTGAGGCCTATGCGCGATATGACGCGCAGCGCGAAGTATGACCCTGACCTGCGAGAACGAGACGAGCTACCAGATTGATCTGGAAGCGTTGAAGGCGCAAGCTGAGTTCTTGTTCACTGCGCTCCAATTGCACGCGGACACTGAGCTGTCGATCACCCTTGTGAGTTCCGCCGATATGGAAGAACTGCACCTTGAATGGATGCAGGAACCAGGTGCGACCGACATCCTCTCCTTTCCCATGGATGAGTTGCGTCCGTCATCGGATCCTCAGCCAGGCATCCTGGGCGACATTGCGATCTGTCCGGAGTTCGTCGAGGCCGATCCTGATCGCGCTGGCATGGCGATGACGCAGCGGATGGAGTTTCTCCTGGTTCATGGGATGCTGCATCTGATCGGTTACGACCATGCGACAGAGGATGAGTACGACGCGATGTTCGCATTTCAGGATGAGTTGCTTCAGCAGTGGCAAGGTGCGCGAAGCGCAGTAGGGGGAGCACGTGACTAGCGCCTGGCTGCTCGCGCTTGCCGTGATCCTTGTAGTGCTCGCAGGCTTGCTGGTCAGTGCTGAAACAGCCATCGGCAGGGTGTCGCGGTCTCGCATCGACGAGTTGCGGCGTGAAAAGCAGAAGTCGGCAGATCGACTCCTGATCGTGCTTGAGGATCGTGCGCGATATGTGAATGTGCTGCTCTTCCTGTCCACGGTCGCCACCGTTGGCGCCACGGTCATTGTTGGCTATGTCTGCGTCGACACTCTGGCCCTTGGCCACGACTGGTCGTATGGCGGAGCGCTATTGCTTGCTGTGGTTGTCATGGTCGTCGTGTCCTACGTTGCACTTGGAGTGGCGCCTCGAACTTTGGGCCGTCAGCACGCTGATCGCATTGCGATGGCCAGCGCCGGACTTGTGCGAACGATGGCGACCATCCTCGGACCGATCACCTCTTTGCTGATTGTCATCGGGAACGCGGTGACCCCGGGCAAGGGATACCGCGAAGGCCCCTTTGCTTCGCAGGCGGAATTGCGTGAACTCGTCGACCTTGCCGAGGCGGACAGCCTCATCGAGGACGACGAACGCCAGATGATCCATTCGGTCTTCGAACTGGGCGACACGAGGGCTCGCGAGGTCATGGTTCCGCGTACCGAGATGATCGTGGTCGAACGTCAGAAATCCTTGCGGCAGGCACTCTCGCTCGGTTTGCGTTCTGGTTTCAGCCGGATCCCAGTGATCGGTGAGGGCGCCGACGACATCGTCGGGGTGGTCTACCTGAAGGACCTCGTCCGGCGGGTCTTCGATGATCGTCAGGCCGAGGAGGACGAACTGGTCGAGTCGCTCATGCGCAAGACCTTCTTCGTGCCCGACAGCAAGCCGGTCGATGAACTGCTGCGCGATATGCAGGCAGCACGCGTACACCTGGCGATCGTGGTCGATGAGTACGGCGGGACGGCGGGCCTGGTCACTATCGAGGATGTGCTCGAAGAGATCGTCGGCGAGATTGCCGATGAGTACGACACCGAGATGCCTGAAGTGGCCGAACTTGGCGAGGGCGGCTATCGCGTGAGTTCGCGCATGCACGTTGAAGATGTCGCTGAACTGCTCGGCATCAAGATTGACGCCGAGGAAGAGGGAGTCGACACCGTGCTCGGCTTGCTCGCCAAGCGACTTGGGCGCGTGCCGATCCCAGGTGCGGCGATCATCGAGGACGGCTATGTCTTGACCGCCGAGAACAGCGGTGGACGTCGAAACCGCATCAATGCAATTCGTGTTGAACGGGTGTTTGCCGAAGATGAAGTGAAGGCTCAGACTGATGGATGATCTCAACCCGGAGGACGCCAAGCTCATCACTCTTGCGCGCGGGGCCCGTGCTCGCATCGGAGCCAGTGATGGTGCTGCTGTTCGCGACGAGCTAGGCCGCACGTACGCCGGTGCAAGAGTCGAATTACCGAGCCTGAGGCTCAGCGGGCTTGAGCTCGCAATTGCTCAGGCAGTCGCTGCAGGTGCGACGGGACTTGAGTGTGCGGTGGTGGTCGGTGACAGCAATGCTGAGACTGCGTGCGTTCGCGATCTTGGTGGGCCTGGCATCCCCATCCTTGTGTGTGCCGCTGACGGCTCCGTGCAGTCTCGACTGGAGTCCTGATGGCATTTCGCAGCGGCTTCGTCTCCATCGTTGGGCGACCGAATGCAGGCAAGTCCACTCTGACCAATCGACTCGTCGGGCAGAAGATCGCGATCACCTCTTCGCGTCCGCAAACCACTCGTCGCCTCATCCGAGGCATTCTCACTAGTGAGGATGCTCAGCTTGTCCTGGTCGATACCCCTGGGCTGCATCGTCCGCGCACACTGCTCGGTGAACGACTCAACGATCAGGTGCGTGAGACCTGGACAACAGTGGATGCCATTGGTCTGTGCCTGCCAGCCGATCAGCTCATAGGTCCTGGTGATCGCTACATCGCCAAGGAGATTGTGGCTCTGGGTCGCATTCCGATCATCGTGATCATCACCAAGTCGGACAAGGTCTCCCGGGAGGCTCTTGCCGAGCGCTTGCTGGATGCGCAATTGCTTGCAGAGCAACTTGGCACCCAATGGGCCACGATCGTGCCCGTCTCGTCAAACAACGGCGAGAACATCGAAGCGCTCGTTGCTGAGTTCATCGACCTGATGCCGGAAGGCCCACTGCTGTACCTCGATGGCGAAGTGACAGACGAGCCCCTGGAGATCGCCGTCGCCGAACTGATCCGCGAAGCGGCGCTCGAAGGCGTCGTTGATGAGCTCCCGCACTCGATTGCTGTAACGATCGAGGAGATGGGTCTGCGGCCGGGTCGATCAGCTGATCGACCACTCACCGACATCCATGCGAATCTGTTCGTCGAACGCGACAGTCAGAAGTCGATCATCATTGGCAAGGGTGGCTCCCGCTTGAAGGCTGTTGGCACCAAAGCCCGCCACAACATCGAGCACCTGGTCGGCACGCCCGTGTATCTGGATATCCGAGTGAAGATCGCCAAGGACTGGCAGCGCGACCCAAAGCAATTGCGACGTCTTGGCTTCTAGTGCATTTCGCCCGCCTGGCAGGCGTGGCAGTTCGCCGGAACCCCTGCAGAAGATGACAATGTCCTGTGCCGCTTTATCGTGACGAAGCCATTGTGCTGCGCACCCACAAATTGGGTGAAGCCGATCGCATTGTGACGCTCTTGACCCGCCGGCATGGTCGTGTCCGGGGAGTGGCGCGCGGTGTTCGCAAGACGTCAAGTCGCATTGGCGCTCGCCTCGAGCCACTCAGCCACGTCGACGTTCAGCTGTATGAGGGCAGGAATCTCGACAATGTCACACAGGTGGAGACCATCGATTCGCACGGATCGCACCTCTCCGGGGATTACGGCCGATGGACGACCGCAATGGCGATGGTGGAAACAGCAGAGCGCCTGACGCCAGTCGAGCGTGAACCAGCGGTGCAGCAGTACGTCCTGCTCCTGAGCGGCTTGCGCTCCCTGGTCGCCGGTGGACATGACTCGCCGCTGATTCTGGATTCCTATCTCCTGCGCTCGCTGTCCATTGCTGGCTGGTCACCCTCATTCGATGAGTGCGCCCGCTGCGGCACTGCCGGCCCGCATCGAGCCTTCTCTGTTCAAGGCGGCGGAATGGTCTGTGGGGATTGCCGTCCACCAGGTTCGGCCACCCCATCGATTGCGGCGATCAGACTCCTGGCTGCCCTGCTCAGCGGTGACTGGGCAGTTGCCGATGCCAGTGAGGTGCGCGAGCGTCGGGAGGCCAGCGGGCTTGTGGCAGCCTTCCTGCAATGGCACTTGGAGCGGGGATTGCGATCCCTTCCACTTGTCGACCGTGACGACCGAAAGCTTGGTTCATGAAGAAGCAGGTACGCCTTCCACCGCCCCACCCCAGTGGTGTCAAGCCACCGAAGCTGCCATCTGAGCTTGTGCCACGCCATGTCGCTGTGGTGATGGATGGCAATGGACGGTGGGCCAAGGAGCGCGGCTTGCCCAGAACGGCCGGCCACGAGCAGGGGGAAGCCAGCCTGCTTGATTGCGTGCATGGAGCTCTGGAACTTGGCATTGGCTGGATCTCGGCCTATGCCTTCTCAACGGAGAACTGGAAGCGCTCACCAGACGAAGTCCGGTTTCTGATGGGCTTCAATCGCGATGTCATCCGTCGTCGCCGCGATGAGATGAATGAGATGGGCGTGCGAGTGCGATGGGCCGGGCGGCGTCCCAGGCTCTGGCGCAGCGTGATCAATGAGCTGGAGGCGGCCGAGCAGCTCACGGCCAAGAACACCAAGCTGACCTTGACCATGTGCGTGAACTATGGCGGACGCGCGGAGATTGCGGATGCGGCCGCTGCGATGGCTCGAGATGTTCAATCCGGGCGATTGAATCCCGAACGGATTGACGAGCGGATGTTCCATCGCTATCTCGATGAACCCGATATGCCGGACGTCGATCTGTTCATTCGCTCCTCGGGGGAGCAGCGCACAAGCAACTTCCTCCTGTGGCAGTCGGCCTATGCCGAGCTCGTGTTCCTGGACACCTTGTGGCCTGATTTCGATCGTCGCCATCTTTGGCATGCATGTGAGGTCTATGCCTCTCGCGATCGACGCTACGGCGGAGCAGTGCCGAATCAGCCACCGCAGTGAGCGCAGAGCCCGAAGAGCTCCAGGGTGTGACTGACTTCCGTGAAGCCATGCTGTGCGGCCACTGAGTCAGCCCAGCGTTCGACTGCTGGACCTTCGATCTCCACTGCAGCTCCGCATTTTCGACAGACCAGGTGATGGTGATGTGAGCCACTGCATTGGCGATAGACCGATTCCCCGTCCTCGCGAACGATGACATCGACCTCGCCCGAATCGGCCATCGCGCGCAAGGTCCGATAGACAGTCGTGAGTCCCACGCTCTCGCCCTGGATGCGGAGGTATTCGTGCAGTTCCTGACTTGAGCGGAAGTCATCCAAGCCCTCAAGCGCCGATGCGACGGCGGCTCGTTGGCGAGTGGACCGTGGACCTGTGCTCATCTCAATGCCCGTGGCTGTGGCCGTGATCATCATGTCCATGATCGTGATGATGGTGATCGGTCGTGGGTTCCGCGTCCTGGCTTCGATGCAGGCCGCCAAGGCCGTATGCGGTCAGCAGGTTGTCATTGGTGAGCACTGCGGCTGGAGGTCCGGCAGCGATCACGCGCCCGGCCAGCAGCACCACAAAGTCGGAGGCGCGGGCCTCATCGAGGTCATGAGTGGTGAGGATGAC
>DNXA01000049.1:0-1746 GCA_003506065.1 Actinomycetota bacterium | reverse complement strand
GCCACATAGACGCGTTGCCGCTGCCCGCCCGAAAGCTCGCCGAGGTGGCGTTTGGCCAAGTCAGTGATGCGCAATTTCTCCATCGCCTCATTCACCCGAGCCTTGTCGAGCTTGCTGGGGCGGCGCATCAGACCAAGGCCGGGGTATCTGCCCATCATCACCGTTTCAGCAACGGTGATGGGTGTGCCGACAGGAACCGTCGTGTTCTGCAGCACGTAGCTGATGTGCTCGCGACGGGATTGAGGTTGCGCGTCGAGAACCCGCAGACTCCCCGCGAGTGGGCTGATCAAGCCGGCGATTGCGTGCAGCAAGGTGGACTTGCCACTGCCATTGGGCCCGATCACCGTGGTCACCTTGCCAGCTGGGATGAAGAAGGAGGAGGCGTGCAGTGCGATGTGCGAATCGTGGCCGAGCACCACGTCCTCTGCCAGCACTGCATCGACGGCCGAACTGTGGTCGTGGTGACTGTGGAGGTCAGACATATTCAGCCCTCTCCACAGCCGTGCGCTTGGCAAAGATCATTCGGAGTCGAGTGATGGTGAGCACGAGGAAGAAGATGAGAATCGGCATCAATGCCATGGTTGCCGAACCCGCTGTTCCTAGGTGGTAGCTGAAGGTCAGGCCAAGCCAGACCGAGATCAGCGCGATGCCGGCCGAGATCACCATCATGCGCGGCACTGTCCGTGCAAGAAGTGCTGCGGTCGCCGGGGGGCCTACGAGCAGGCCGAACACCAACAGGGTGCCGACAGACTGGAAGCTCCCGATCACTGCGGCGGCGATGAGAATCAACAGTGCCGCATGGGTGGCCTTGGGTCGCATGCCCAGGAGTTCGGCCTTGTCGCGATTGAAGGACAGCGCCAGAAGCGGGCGATAGAGCGCTGTTGTGACGATCACGATGCCCAGAGCCAGGATGCCTTGGGCCCAAAGATCGCCTGTCGTGACCCCCAGAGCATCGCCGAACAGGATCGTGGTCAGGCTTCCAGAGAAAGTGCTGAGCCTGGAGATGATGACGACTCCCAGGGCGAGCATGCCCACGAACAGCAGCCCGATCCCGGTGTCTTCAGTGAGCGCGGTTTGACGGTTCACCAATTCGATCAGCAGCACCATCACCAAAGCGGCAACCGCTGCGCCGATCACCGGGTTGATGTCAAGGACGATTGCTGCGGCAATGCCTGGCACCACACCGTGCACGAATGCATCGCCGAAGAAGCTCATCCCGCGCAGTACCAACCAGGTGCCAACGATGGAAGACATCAGTCCGGCCAGCGCGCCACCGATCAGTGCGCGCTGTTCGAATCCCAGCGAGAAGGGTTCCAGCCACCAGTCCATGTCAGCGCTTCAGTGCCTTGGCAATGCGCTCTGCGTCGGTCTGCATGTATCCAATGTAGGAGTCGGCGCTGCTGCCAGCAGGGCCAAGACTGTCAACGTAGAGATCGACGACGGAGACCGGGTACCCGACTTCTCCTGCTACGGCAGTAGCCAAGGCCTTCGGCGAGTTCGTGTTGGCGAATATCGCGGAGACCCCCTTGTCTTTGATCGTCTTTGCGAGCGCGGCCAGGTCGGCGGTGCTCGGCTCGGCCAAGGTGGTGCCCGATGGAATGACGGCTCCTGCAATCGAGTACCCATATGCGTGAGCGAGATAGCCGAAGGCATCGTGGTCGGTGACGAGCACTCGCTTGTTGGCCGGTACCGACGCCAAGGTCACCTTCACCTGTTGCTCAGCCGAGCGGATCTTTGCTGCCTGGG
>DNXA01000107.1:1819-3544 GCA_003506065.1 Actinomycetota bacterium | reverse complement strand
CGATGTCGGCGCGCAGGGTGTGCAAAGGAACGCGGCCTTCGCGGTAGAACTCGGTGCGCGACATTTCTGCGCCACCCAGACGACCGGAGACCTGCACTCGGATGCCCTTGGCGCCGCTCTTCATCGTGCTCTGCATGCCCTTGCGCATGGCGCGACGGAATGAGACGCGGCTGGAGAGCTGCTCGGCAATGCCCTGGGCAACGAGCTGCGCATCGATCTCGGGGTTCTTGACCTCGAGGATGTTCAGCTGCACCTGCTTGCCGGTGAGCTTCTCCAGATCGCCACGAATGCGATCGGCTTCGGCTCCACGGCGACCAATGACAATGCCTGGGCGAGCGGTGTGGATGTCAACGCGGACACGGTCACGGGTGCGCTCGATCTCGACCTTGGAGATGCCAGCCCGCTCCATGCCCTGTGAGAGCACCTTGCGGATCTTGACGTCCTCATCGACATAGTCGCGGTAACGCTGACCGGGCTTCTGCGAATCAGCAAACCAGCGTGACTTGAAGTCAGTGGTGATACCGAGGCGGAAGCCATGCGGATTTACTTTCTGTCCCATGAGCGGGTCACCCTTCCTTCTGGTCTGACACAACCACAGTGATGTGGCTGCTGCGCTTGCGGATCTGATATGCCCGACCCTGTGCGCGTGGACGGATGCGCTTCATGGTTGGACCTTCGTCCACATATGCCGCGCTTACGACGAGCGAACGGGCGTCCATCGCATGGTTGTTCGTAGCATTCGCAATCGCACTGTCAAGCACCTTGCCAATTGGCTCGGAGGCTGCTTGTGGCGCGAATGCCAATACCGCCTGGGCGTCGCTTGCGTTCATGCCTCTGATGAGGTCAATCACGCGGCGCGCCTTCATGGGCGTGACGCGGACGTACCGCGCCTGGGCCCTGGCTTCCATCGCTATCCCCTTGCTTCGTCGTGTCGTTCGGTAGTGGTCATTGAGTAGCGCTGCGATTAGCGGCGCTTGGCCTTGCGGTCGTCCTTGACGTGGCCCTTGAAAGTACGGGTCGGTGCAAACTCACCGAGCTTGTGTCCGACCATGTTCTCGGAGACAAACACCGGCACGTGCTTGCGGCCGTCATGCACGGCGATCGTGTGACCCAGCATCGCTGGCACGATCATCGAGCGGCGCGACCAGGTCTTGATCACTGTCTTGGTGCCGGCTTCGTTCTGTGTGTCGACCTTCTTGATCAGATGGTCGTCGACGAACGGACCCTTCTTGAGGCTACGTGGCATGACTTCCCTTAGCGCTTCTTGCCGGACTTGCGGCGTCGGACGATGAACTGGTCGCTGGCCTTATTGCGCCTGCGGGTGCGGCCTTCTGGCTTGCCATTGGGGTTAACCGGATGGCGTCCACCTGAAGTCTTGCCTTCGCCACCACCATGCGGGTGGTCAACAGGGTTCATGGCAACACCGCGGACGGTTGGGCGCTTGCCCTTCCAGCGCATACGGCCGGCCTTACCCCAGTTGATGTTTGACTGCTCAGCGTTGCCAACCTCGCCGATGGTTGCGCGCGAGCGCAGATCAACGTTGCGGATTTCGCCGGAGGGCATACGCAACTGTGCGTACGGGCCGTCCTTGGCGACCAGTTGAACACTGGTGCCTGCTGAGCGAGCGATCTTGGCTCCACCGCCTGGCTTGATCTCCACGGCGTGGATCACGGTGCCGACGGGGATGTTGCGCAGCGGAAGGTTGTTGCCTGGCTTGATATCGGC
>DNXA01000107.1:0-1748 GCA_003506065.1 Actinomycetota bacterium | reverse complement strand
TACTCGATGTGCGCAACCTTGGCAGGCACGCCGTCCTTGTCTGCGCGACGGAAGTCGATCAGACGGTAGGCGCGCTTGTGACCGCCACCTTGATGCCGAGTGGTGATCTTGCCGCTGTTGTTGCGGCCACCCTTCTTCGGCAGTGGGCGGACGAGCGACTTCTCCGGCTCAGACCGCGTGATCTCGACGAAGTCGGCCACGCTCGAGCCACGACGGCCCGGCGTTGTCGGCTTGTACTTGCGGATTCCCATTTCAGTTCCTCTGGTCGTCGTAGGCCGGTCAGGAGACCGGGCCTCCGAAGATGTCAATGCGGTCGCCGTCTGCAACGGACACGATGGCGCGCTTGGTGTCAGCCCGCTTGCCGAAGCCGGTCTTGGTGCGAAGGCGCTTGCCTTCGCGGTTCATGGTGTTCACAGCCGTGACCTTCACACCGAATACCTGCTCGACGGCGATCTTGATCTGCGTCTTGTTGGCATCAGGCGAGACGATGAACGTGTACTTGTTCTCGTCAAGCAGTGCGTAGCTCTTCTCTGACACCACTGGTGAAATCAGAATGTCGCGCGGATCTGGGATTCTCATGCTTCAACCTCGCTCTCAGCTGCAACAGCCTTGACGCTCTTGCCGGCAGGAGCACCAGCGACGAAAATCTCAAGTGATGCCTCAGTGAAGATCACGTGGTCACTGACCAGCACGTCATAGGTGTTCAGCTGGTCGATGTAGAGCACGTGCACCGTGGGCACATTGCGAAGGCTCAGCGCTGCGATGTCGTCATCACGAGTGATGGCGGCAAGGATCTGACCCTCAAGACCAAGCGCAGTCATCGCGGTGATTGCTGCCTTGGTTGACGGCACCTCACCGGGAACGATCTGCGAGACGACATGAACGCGACCATCACGAGCGCGATCAGACAGTGCGCCACGCAGTGCGGCGGCCTTCATCTTCTTGGGGGTGCGCTGTGCATAGTCACGAGGGTGCGGTCCGTGAGCAACTCCACCGCCCTTGTAATGCGGGGCGCGGATTGAGCCCTGGCGTGCGCGGCCAGTGCCCTTCTGCTTGTACGGCTTGCGGCCACCACCGCGGACCTCACCACGACGCTTGGTGTCGTGGGTGCCCTGGCGAGCGGCTGCGAGCTGNNGCAACAACGACCTGGTGGATCAACGGAACGTTGACCTGCACGTCGAAGATCTCAGCTGGCAACTCAACCTTGCCGGAAGTCACACCTGCGGCGGTGCGGACGTCAACATCAGTCATCGTCAGGCCTCCTTCACAGCGGTACGAACGAAGATCAGTGCGCCCTTGGGTCCAGGAACGGCACCCTTGATGAGCAGCAGACCCTTTTCGGCGTCAACGCTCTGGACGCGGAGGTTCAGGGTGGTCTGACGATCGGTGCCCATACGGCCCGCCATCTTCATGCCCTTGAACACGCGACCTGGGGTCGAGCAGCCGCCGATGGAGCCTGGCGAGCGGTGCTTGCGCTTGACACCGTGCGAGGCGCGCAGGCCGTGGAAGCCGTGACGCTTCATGGCGCCGGCGAAGCCCTTGCCCTTAGTGGTGCCAACGACGTCAACACGCTGGTCAGTCTCGAAGGTGTCAGCCGTGAGCTCCTGGCCCAGGGTGTACTCCGAGGCGTCATCAGTGCGGATCTCAACGAGGTGGCGGCGAGGAGTAACCCCAGCCTTGTCGAAGTGACCAGTTGCAGGCTTGTTGACCTTGCGAGGATCAATCGCGCCGAAAGCGATCTGGACGGC
>DNXA01000211.1 GCA_003506065.1 Actinomycetota bacterium | reverse complement strand
GCGCGGATGCCGTCCAGACCCGGGATGTACCCCATCTCGCCGGCCTTGCGGCCACGGTCAAGATGCCAGGGCGTCTGGGGACCAGTGCGTGCAGTAGTGGCAGCTGCCACTTGAGTCACACTGGATTCAGACACGGTTCATCGTAGGAGTTCAAGCAGGTCTTGCGCACCGCCGGAGAGATCCTGTTCATTGGAAAGCCACCAAGCGGCCACCAGTGCGGTGAGCACAAGGAGCACGATGAACCATTTGATGGCTTTGCGCAGCAATGCCAGAAAGGCCAAGGCCCCGAGAGCACCTGCAAGAAGTGCGAGAATTTCACTGCGGTGCTGTTCGAAGAAGAGCCCGATGTCAGGCATCGGCCTGCAATGCAGACGGCAGGTTGCTAGTGCGCAGGCTGAGCAGGTGGCTCAACCAGTTCAACGAGCACGCCACCACAGTCCTTGGGGTGGGCGAAGTTGATGCGCGAACCGCCAGTGCCGCGCTTTGGGGTGTCATAGAGCATGCGAATGCCGCGTGAGCGCAGTTCGTCAGAGGCAACGTCGACATTCTCAACGGTGTAGGCCATCTGCTGGATTCCGGGTCCGTTGCGATCAAGGAACTTGGCAATTGTCGACTCCGGACCGGTTGGGGCGAGCAACTGCAACTGGGCTCCGCTGCCGTCGATGCCGACCATCGCCTCGCGAACTCCCTGCTCCTCATTCACCTCCTCGTGCAGCACAGTCATGCCGAATACCTCGGAGTAGAACTTCATCGCCACATCGAGATCTGCAACGGCAATTCCGACATGGTCAACGCGCTTGAAGATGGGATCCATGGGAGGCATCTTGCCCTAAGAGGAGCGGCGCTGCCATGCACCTGGCTCATCCAGCAGTGCAGCAACAGTGGTAGGCAGATCATTGGATGCGACATCGGCCAAGGTGATGTGCTCCAGCACATCCCGCATGGCGGCACGCACAGCAATCCAGACCTCTCGAAGATGCTCGGAAGGTCCGGCATAGACCACGTCTTCAGGGCGTTGGCCTCGAACAGCGGCCAGAGGTCCATCTAGGGCGCGCACGACGTCGGCGATCGTGACCTCGTTGGGGGAGCGATCAAGGCGGTAGCCGCCCTCGGCGCCGCGCTGACTTGCGACGATGCCTGATTGCCGGAGCTGGCGCAGGATGCCCTCGAGGAATTTCACCGGCACGTCCTGGGCCTTGCTGATGGCCTCGCCCTTGATGAGTTGCTTGGGGTTGTCGCGGTAGGCAGCCGTGAGCTCCAGGAGGGCACGCATGCCGTAGTCGGCTTTGGCGGAGATATGCACGGTGTGCATTGTCCTCTTTTTCGCGGGGAATGGTTGTCAAGGGCCGGCGGGCCTGCCGGTGTGTCTGATTTGCGTTCTTTCCCTACTACAACAATCTTTCCCATTAGATAACTGGGAGTAGCCATTTTTGCATGGCAGTCCGTTCCCGAATATCGAACAGTGAATTTCGAAAGGTCATGATGAACAAGTTCACCAAGCGGGCAGTGCTGGTCGACAGGATCGTCTTCGCCCCGCTGCGCAGGCGCACCCTGACCAACCGAGGCTTGCTCCGCTAGGTGACGCGTTCACGGCATAGGCAAGAATGTGGCTGTGTCGACACCATTTGCAGCTCGGGGGGCGATCGACCTCGGCGCCCTGGCCAACAACAAGAAGCAGCAGCAAGCCGCTGAGGCCGCGAAGGCGCAGGCTCCTGCCGGCGTGATCTTCGACATGACCGAGGCCGAGTTCCAGACTCGGATCCTTGATCAGTCAAACGTTGTTCCGATCGTGATCGACCTGTGGGCAACCTGGTGTGAGCCGTGCAAGCAGTTGTCACCAGTCCTGGAGAAACTCGCAGCTGAGGCAGGGGGTGCGTGGATTCTTGCCAAGGTTGATGTCGACGCCGAGCCTCGAATCGCTCAGGCCTTCCAGGTGCAGTCGATCCCTTCAGTGTTTGCCGTCGTCAAAGGGCAAGTGCTTCCACTGTTCCAGGGTGTCTACCCCGAAGCCCAGATCAAGCAGGTGCTCGCTGAACTGCTCAAGGTTGCAGCAGAGCAGGGAGTGACCGGCACCCTTGGTCAGGCGTCAGCGCCGGCTGCTGATGTCGAAGATGAAGAGACAATCGACCCTCGATTCATCGCCGCTTTTGATGCGGTTGAAGCAGGTGATTGGCTCGCCGCAGAAGCGGCCTATCGTGAAGTGCTGCAGCAGACCCCCAACGACACAGACGCCCAGGCCGGGCTGGCAATGGTTGGTCTGTACCGCAGAAGCGAGGCAGCAACCTTGGTTGCTGATGCTGCTCAGTCCGATGTCGATGCGCAGCTGGATCTTGCCGATGCCGAGGCATTGAACAGCGATTGGACCGCTGCCTTTGCGCGCTTGATCGCAACAGTGAAGGCGACTTCGGGTGATGAGCGCAATCGCGCGCGCACGCGCTTATTGGAGCTGTTCGTGATTGCCGATGATGATCCAGCGGTGGCGCCGGCGCGGACAGCGCTTGCGAGCGCCTTGTTCTAGCAGGAGATCCGCAGGCACTTGTCATACCCTATTTCACGATATTAGTATCGCGTATATGAATAACTCGGCACCGGAGCTCTCAGCGCTCTTCCGCTCTGACTCGCAGGGTGAGATCTTGGCGTGTGTGCTGCTGAACCCCGATCAGGCGTTCACGATTGCCGATCTTGCGCGGATGACCGGCACTTCCTATGCCAGCACACACCGTGAAGCCCAGCGGCTTGTTCGGGTCGGCGTGGTCACCGAACGCCGCGTTGGACGCCACCATCAACTGTCGGCTGATTCTGCAAGTCCGGCGTACGAATCCTTGCGCCAACTGCTGCTGCTCAGCTACGGCCCGATGACCGTGATTCCTCGCGTCCTGGGCACCATTGGGGGCATCGACGACGTGTACATCTACGGCTCTTGGGCCGCGCGCAGAATGGGTGAGCCAGGAAGTCCACCACAAGACATCGACGTGCTCGTCGTCGGAGATCCGCCGCGTCGGGCTCTGCATGAAGCCGCCGAAGAAGCCGGGCGGGCACTGGGCCGTGAAGTGAACATTCGCGCTGTATCTGCAGCATCATGGGCTAGCGCCACCGATTCGTTCTTGCGTACTTTGCACACCCGGCCCCTGGTCCGGCTGCACATCGACAAGCCGAGCGCATGAAACGATGGGAGCAGGGCCGTGCTCAGGTTCAGCGCCTGCTTGATGACGGTCGGCTGACCAGAACGCAACCCAGTTCAGACCTGGCGGCCTCGTACATTGCCACGGCGCGACAACGGTTGAGCGCCGTCGAGGCAATCAAGACGATTGACCCCGCAGGCGCATTTGTGCTCGCCTACGATGCGGCGCGGCTTGCCATGGCAGCGCTGCTGATCAATCAGGGACTGCGGCCACGGGGTGAGGGTGCCCACGCGGTGCTGCTGGAAGTTGTGCTGGCTCAACTCGAACCGCCGCGCCAGGAGGAATTTCGCGAGTTCTCCTGGATGCGTAGCCTGCGCAATGACACGCAATACCCAGACCCTGATCGGCCCACGGCAGGGGCCGATGATCTGAAGCAGGCCAAACCCGCTGCCCACGCCATCGTCGATCGCGCCGAGACGATCATCGCGATCATGCCGCCGTTCTAACTCGCAGCCAGCAAGGCGCGGCTTGAGTGGAGTGGTTACTCCCGTGCGCGCGTGAAGGACAGATACACAGCAGAGAGCGGTGGCAGCACGATGTCAGCTGAGGCTGGCCTTGCATTCCATGCCTGCGGGTACGCCGTTACCGTTCCCAGATTGCCCAATCCGGTGCCGCCGTAGTTTGCGGCATCGGTGTTGATCAGTTCTGTCCACTCCCCGGCGAATGGCAGTGCCATTCGATAGGTCGTGCGCGGAACTGGCGACATGTTCACGGCCACGGCCACACAGCTGCCAGCCTCATCCCATCGAAGCCAACTGAAGATGTTTGACGCGGAGTCATTGGCATCCAGCCACTCGAACCCAGCAGGGGAGTCGTCGCGCTGCCACAGCGCCGGATGCTCGCGGTACACCCGATTCAAGTCACTGACCGTTGCGAGCATGCCTGCGTGCTCGGCGAACTCCAGCAGCCACCACTCCAGGCCCTTCTCGCTGTTCCACTCATGCGACTGGGCGAACTCCGAGCCCATGAAGATGAGCTTCTTTCCGGGATGCGCCCACATGAATCCAAGGTAGGCGCGCAGGTTTGCCAGCTGCTGCCAGCGATCTCCGGGCATCTTGCCGATGAGCGAGCCCTTGCCATGCACGACCTCATCGTGTGACAGCGGCAGCACGAATCGCTCGCTGTAGGCATACATCATCGAGAAGGTCATCGAATTGTGGTGATACTTCCGATGGATCGGCTCGCGACTGATGTAGTCGAGGGAGTCATGCATCCAACCCATGTTCCACTTGAACCCAAAGCCAAGCCCACCATTGAAGGTCGGCTGCGTCACGCCCGGCCAGGCGGTGGACTCCTCGGCAATCGTCATCACCCCGGGCACACGTTTGTAGACCGTCGCGTTCATCTCCTGCAGGAAGGAGACCGCCTCAAGGTTCTCTCGACCGCCGAACTGATTCGGCGACCATTGGCCTTCCTTGCGGGAGTAGTCCAGATACAGCATCGATGCCACACCGTCGACACGCAATCCATCGATGTGAAATTCCTCGAGCCAGTAGATGGCGTTGGCCACGAGAAAATTGCGAACCTCTGTGCGGCCATAGTTGAAGATGTACGAACCCCAGTCCGGGTGCTCTCCACGTTGTGGATCGGGATGCTCATAGAGCGCTGTTCCATCGAAGCGAACAAGAGCCCACGGGTCGGTCGCGAAATGGGCGGGTACCCAATCCACGAGTACACCGATGCCGGCCTGGTGCAGGGCGTCGATCAAGTACCTGAGGTCATCTGGTGAGCCGAAGCGTGCGGACGGGGCGAAGTAGGAGGTGACGTGGTAACCCCAGGATGGTGCATACGGATGCTCGGCAAGGGGCATGAATTCGATGTGGGTGAATCCACATTCCTGCACGTATGCCACAAGTTCAGTGGCCAGCCCACGGTAGTCAAGGTGCGGCCGCCAGGACCCTAGATGCACCTCATAGATGCTCAATGGCAATCGATGAGGATCAGACGACTCTCGCTTGGCTATCCAGCCTTGGTCGGCCCATTGGTGCTCTGAAGTGAACACAATGGAACTGCTTGCTGGTGGCACTTCAGTGGCGTAGGCCATGGGGTCGGCCTTCTCGCGCCAGACACCGTCCTTGCCGAGCACGTTGAACTTGTAGATCGTGGCAGCGCCGATGCTTGGCACGAACAGTTCCCATACTCCCGTGGATCCAAGGCTGCGCATCGGATGCGCGGTTCCGTCCCAGAAATTGAAGTCACCGCTGACCCGCACCCCCTGAGCACTTGGGGCCCACACGGCGAAGGAGACACCTGTGACCAAGCCGAAGGGGGTGTCGTATTGGCGGACATGCGAACCGAGCACCTGCCACAGTTGTTCGTGCCGGCCCTCAGAAATCAGGTGCAAGTCGATTTCGCCAAGTGTGGGAAGGAATCGGTAGGGATCGTCGCCTGGAATGACGACGCCGGCGTAGGTCGCATCGACGACATACGTCGGCACTTGATCGCCCGGCAGGATGGCAAACCAGATGCCCCGATGCTCATGAGTCATCGGGATACGCGAGTCGGGAGTCACCACGGTCACTGCATCTGCAGTGGGCCGCAGGACGCGAATCGTGACGGAATCGCCGCAGGGATGCGGTCCGAGAATGGCGTGGGGATTGTGATGCCAGCCGTCGACAATCTGATCCAGCTCGCCCAGGCTCGCCTCGTATCGCTTGATCGGGCTAATTGCCATCAGCGACCTCCCTCGGCACGTGGATCACGTGGGCCACGTGTTCCCAAGGCGCAAGGCGAACGAAGGCCTCGCGACTCCAGGTCCAAGAGTGGTCGTGCAGCAGATCATTGGCAATGAACCTTTGGTCCCAATCAAGCCCCAGTGCCGACATATCCCACGAGATGACTGCCTGTTGTGCTTGGTAGGAATCCAAGGAGCACACCACAAGCATCAGATCGCCCTTGTCGACTTTGGAGAAGGCGATGATGCTGTCATTGCTGCTTGCGTGGAAATGCAGGGAGCGCAGATCCTGCAGCGCAGGATGCGCCCGACGAATGGCATTGAGCTGTGTGAGCAACGGCGCAAGTGAGCGTCCCTGATCCTCAGCGGCCTTCCAATTGCGTGGGCGGTATTGGAATTTCTCGCTGTCGAGGTACTCCTCACTTCCTGGGCGAAGTGCGACGTGCTCGAAGAGCTCGAATCCGCTGTAGACGCCGAAGCTTGGCGAGAGAGTGGCGGCCAGGATGGCACGAATCTCAAAGGCGTTCGGACCACCGTTCTGCAGGTACTCCGTGAGGATGTCAGGAGTATTGGTGAACAGGTTCGGTCGCATCTGTGCAGCCGCAGGACCAGAAAGCTCACGCAGGTACTCCTCCAGCTCCTGTCGGGAGTTGCGCCAGGTGAAGTAGGTGTAGCTCTGCTGGAATCCGATCTGTGCAAGGGCCCGCATCATTGGCGGCCGAGTGAAGGCCTCCGCCAGGAAGAGCACCTCGGGATCGGTGCTATTGATTGCCGCGATCAGGCGTTCCCATACCCACAATGGCTTGGTGTGCGGGTTGTCTACCCGGAAGATGCGCACGCCTCGGGCGATCCACAGTCGGACGATGCGCTCGACTTCCTGGTACAGGCCCTCGGGGTCCAGGTCGAAGTTGAGCGGGTAGATGTCCTGGTACTTCTTCGGTGGATTCTCGGCATGCGCGATCGTGCCGTCAGCCCTGGTGGTGAACCACTCGGGATTGGAGCTGACCCACGGATGGTCTGGCGCCGTCTGCAAGGCGAGATCAAGCGCCAGTTCCATGCCGAGTTCGTCGATTCGCGCCACAAACGCAGCGAAGTCGGTCAGGCTCCCAAGATCCGGGTGGATCGCATCGTGGCCTCCGGCAGTTGAGCCGATTGCCCAGGGAGAGCCAGGATCACCAGGCTTGGGCGTCAGGATGTTGTTGGGTCCCTTGCGATTGACCTCGCCTACCGGGTGGATAGGGGGCACGTAGACCACGTCGAAGCCCATCGCGGCAATCGCTGGCAGGCGCAGCATCGCGGTGCGAAAGGTTCCAGAACTCTTCTTTGCCAGATCCGCACCCTCGCTGCGCGGAAACAGCTCGTACCAGGA
>DNXA01000180.1 GCA_003506065.1 Actinomycetota bacterium | reverse complement strand
TGTCCAAGTTGCCGTTGTCGGGCCAGCTGTTGAGCGGCGCAAAACGCTGTGTGCCGGCGCCTGCACCGCCGCGACCGTCGGCGATGCGGTAGGTGCCGGCGCTGTGCCAGGCCATGCGCATGAAGAAGGGGCCGTAGTGGCCGTAATCCGCAGGCCACCAATCCTGCGAGTCGGTCATCAAAGCGAAGAGGTCGCGCTTGAGCGCTTCGACGTCAAGGGAAGCGAAACTCTCGGAATAGTCGAAGTCAGGATCCAGAGGATTGGGACCAGATGCGTGCTGCTGCAGCACCGAAAGATCGAGCTGGTTTGGCCACCAGTCGCGATTCGACTTAGGTCGTGTCAATTTCACTTCCGGGGTGGGAATCGCCGGGTTCTCGCTTTGGCTCCCGCTGTCGGTCACGCCTTCGGTATCGGCCATATCGATATCTCCCCTTGCGTCGAGGTCCTACAGGCATCCTGTCGCGCTGAACAGGATGGTTCAACCATTCGCTGTCGCAGATGCATCCCATTCACAGATGTCCAATATTCAGTCATCCACCTGTAATCAACTGTTTGGTTGACAAGGCATGGGAGTCGAACTATCTTTATCAACCAATTGGTTGAGGAGGGCACATGGCAGACGAACTGTCGTTGGCATTCAGTGCGCTGGCGGATCCAACCCGGCGCGACATGCTCACGCGACTGGCAAGCGGCGAGGCGACTGTCACCGCGCTTGCCGAGCGATACGACGTGAGCATCCAGGCGGTGTCCAAGCACCTGAAAGTGCTTGAGGCTGCTGGCCTCGTGAGCCGAACCAAGGATGCCCAACGTCGTCCTGTCCATATCGAGCCCAAGGTCCTGGACATGATGGCGGGCTGGATCCGCCGATACCAACGCGAAGCCGAAGCGCGCTACGGCCGCCTCGACGAGGTGCTCGCAGAAATGAATGACATCGCGAAAGGGGAAACCGCATGAACACGAAACTGACCGAAGCAAGCATCGAGGCCGACGCCGAGGTGCCCATGATCCACATCCGTCGCGACTTCAAGGCCACGCCCGAGCAACTGATGAGGTGTCACCTCGACCCCGAGTTGTTCGTCCGGTGGATCGGACCTTCGAACCTGAGCACTCGCATCGACTACTGGGATGCTAAATCAGGTGGATCCTGGCGCTACATCGCCAGCCGAGACGGCGAGGAGTTCGCCTTTCATGGCTGCTTCCACGCAGTCGAGCCGAACAAGATCGTCCAGACCTTCACCTGGGAAGGACAACCAGACGATGTCTCGCTGGAGACCCTGGAGTTCACCGACCTGGGCAACGGCATGACTCGACTGCATGCGCGATCGTTGTGTGACAGCTTTGCAGGGCGCGACTCCTGGATGTCGAGCGGAATGGAATCCGGAGTCAACGAGGGCTACGCGGAACTTGAAAGGTTGTTGGGCAATGGCCTTTCCTGACGATCCAGCCGAGCGCTACTTCGCCATCTCCGACGGCTTCACGGCTCTGGTCAACAATACGAACGACTGGAATGCACCATCGCCAGTCGAAGGGTGGGCTGCGCGCGATGTCGTGTGGCACCTGGTCGATTGGGTGCCAGGACTGCTCAGTGTTGGAGCAGGCATCCAAATGCCGTTGCGCGATCCCGACAAGAACGACCCAGTCGGAGATTGGGCACGGTTCGACGCCGGACTTCGTGAAATCCTGAAGCAGCCCGACACCGCGACGAGAGAGTTCGCTCATCCACAGGCCGGCGCCATGCCATTGGGAAGCGCGATCGACATGATGATCACTCCTGATGTGTTCATGCACAGTTGGGATCTTGCGCAAGCAACAGATCAACCGATAGAACTCGATGCCGACTTTGCCGCAGGCTTGCTTGCAGGCATGGAAGGGATCGACGAGATGCTTCGGGCCTCAGGTCAATACGGACCTCGCGTTGCGGTGCCTGACGATTCCGATGTGCAGACTCGACTGATCGCGTTTATCGGACGAGACCCGGCATGGCGTGACCATCGGTAGTTGTAGGCAGCATCCATCCCGCGCGGTGTGTGAGCCGGACTTCAGCCCGCATCGAAATGGCGAAGCACGCGCAGGGCTCGAAGCGTCACCCATCGGTTCGGCGTACCAGCGCGTGGATAGGTGATGTGCGTTTGACCTGGGTACTGCGCGGCACCCAACCAACGACCATCGGTTCGGCGACGGGTCCGGACGATGTCGAGGGCTCCAGACAGTCGTTGATCACGACCCACCCCCGCGCTGCGAAGCACATCGAGTCCTCGGAGCACATCGAAGTGCCATCGGACGGGCTCATGGAAACGAGTGAACTCAGCGCTGATCGGCTCGCCATCTGACCTTCGCTGATACAGGCGCCGCTCAAGGAGCACTGTCACTGCCGCGTCAATCGCACCGCGCACCTCTTCCGACCGGTACGAGTGGCCGCGACACAGATACTCTGCGAGACCATCGATGACGCTTGTCGTGCTGTGGACTGACGCAGTGTTCGCGCCCGATCGGTTCAATCTGCAATTGAACCCTCCAGTAGACAACTGCTGGCCGAGAATGAAATCCACCACGGTGCGCAAGCCGATCGGGTCGGCTCCGAAATAGCTGGAGAATGCCAGGAACA
The DNA here is from genome assembly GCA_003506065.1 of Actinomycetota bacterium. Classification (GTDB taxonomy): domain Bacteria; phylum Actinomycetota; class Actinomycetes; order S36-B12; family S36-B12; genus UBA11398. Next base: position 471 of record DNXA01000180.1, on the reverse strand, counting down.
TCCCATTCATGCAGACGTCTGACTCCTTAACTGAGCCCGCGGGATTGAATCCGCCATCCTCGCCTCTCTGCTCTACCAGCGCCGAGGCCACAGCACGGACGCACGCTGGTTCGCGCTCTGACAGTGCAAGGGCGCGCAACTCCAACAACGAGTAGTGCGCGCACGTCCACTTCGGACCGTAGAAGCGTTGCCCCCAGCCACCGCGACTCCTCGCGGCAAGGATTTCAGCACCAGCCCCCTCCGATGCGATCCGGACTTGCAGATCAGGTCGTTCCACATCCAGAAGATCGCGATAGGTCTGGTACTGCACAGCGACGTCGCCGTCCAGAAGCCATCGAATGACTTCGTCACCAGGAAATCCATCAGGTGTGACCACGTTTTCAGTCTACGGAAGGTTCACATGCGCGCTCCTGTACGTCCGGCTGATCACTCTGCTTCTGGGAACAACACGTGGCTTAGTGGCATTGCACC
>DNXA01000115.1 GCA_003506065.1 Actinomycetota bacterium | reverse complement strand
GTTCGAGCGCACCGGCGCGAGCGTGATGGGCAAGCGCATGTTCGATGCCGGCGAACATGCGTGGCCGGAGGAGGCGCCGTTCCACACGCCGGTCTTAGTCATGACGCACGAGAAGCGTGCCCATTGGGAGCGACCAGGTGGCACCACCTTCCATTTCGTCAATGACGGGATTCACACCGCGCTCGACCAGGCTCGTGAGGCAGCCGGCGACCGAGACGTCCGCATCGCGGGCGGTGGGGAAACGATCCTGGAATATCTGAATGCCGGGCTTATCGACGAGTTCTCAATCGCGCTCTCGCCCGTGCTGTTCGGCTCCGGAATCCGCCTGTTCGAGGGCGTGGACGCAGGCCGCGTGGCCCTGGAGCAGGTCCGCGCTGAGCCAACACAGCGGGTGACCCACCTGACCTACGCAGTCCGGGAGCGGTAACGGCCTGGGCGCAAAGAATGCGCTCAATGAGCAGTTGGGGAGGCACACTCTGCGTTCGCGCAATAGTCGCTTTTGCATCATTAGTTGCATGTGCATTACCTTCTGCCCGTGAACAAAGTTGAGCTCTCCCTGGCGGAAGTGGTCGAGGAGTTCGTCCTCGGCTTGGCCTGTTTGGGCCGACTGGAGGACATGCGTCGCATTGATGAGTTGGACCTATCGGTCTCTCAAGCGCGAATCCTGTTCCTCCTGGAAACTGCCAACGAGCCACTGCCCATCCACGTGCTCGCGGAGCAAGCGAGGCTTTCCATGGCTGCCGCAGGCCGCAATATCGAGCATCTTGTGCAGGTCGGAATAGTGAGTCGCGAAGAATCCGCAACCGACCGCCGGGTGAAGCTCATATCCGCCACCAGTCACGGGCGCGAGATCATCGCGATGCACCTGAATGCGCGGCACGAGGCAGTCGAGCGTTTCGTGGAGCGATTGCCAGAATCGGAGCGCGCTGCCCTCCATGCCGCCCTGCGCGGCGTGTTGCAGTGCGGCGCCCTCTCAGAAGACCCACACCTTCCCGCCGAAACTCCGATCGGAGCCCGTCCGTGAGCCAGACCGCAGCAGTACAGCCCGACTATCCAGAGGCTCTTGACTCCGGTGTTCTGAAGATCGCCGGTGTCGTCGTGCTGGGCGCGATCATGTCGATTCTGGATATCACCGTCGTCAGCGTCGCGCTGCCGACTTTCGCGGAGGTGTTCAATACCTCCCTCGCCACTGTCGCCTGGACGATGACCGCGTACACACTCGCTCTCGCGACGGTCATTCCCGCCACTGGTTGGGCCGCTGATCGATTCGGAACCAAGCGCACGTACATCTTGGGGCTCATCCTCTTCACCCTCGGCTCCCTGCTGTGCGCCACGGCGAACTCCATCGAAATGCTCATTGCATTCCGAGTCATCCAGGGCCTGGGCGGTGGAATCCTCCTGCCGCTCGGCCTGACGATCCTCACCCAAGCCGCTGGCCCTGAGCGACTTGGTCGACTCATGGCGGTGATGGGCATTCCGATGCTACTTGGGCCGATCGCTGGTCCGATCCTCGGCGGCTGGCTGATCGAGATCGCCTCCTGGCACTGGATCTTCCTCATCAATGTGCCACTCGGAATCATCACAGTGATCCTCGCGCTGCGGACCTTTCCCAAGGACGACCCGCAGCCGTCAGAGAAGTTCGACTTCGTCGGGATGCTCCTGCTCTCGCCGGGCCTGGCTCTGTTTCTCTTCGGCATTTCATCCATTGCAGAATCGGGCACTGCATCCTTTGGACCGCGCGTTTGGGGGCCAGCAACAGCCGGCCTGCTGCTGATCGTGAGTTTCGTCTTCTACTCGTTCAAGCCAAAGCACCCGCTGATTGACCTACGCCTGTTCAAGAACCGCACCCTGACGATCTCGTCCATAGCGCTCGTCATTTCATCATCGCGTTCATGGGCGCGGGCCTGCTCTTCCCCAGCTACTTCCTCCAGGTGCGTGGAGAGTCGACTCTTGCTGCCGGACTGCTCTTGGCCCCCCAAGGCATTGGCGCGATGATCACCATGCCGCTGTCTGGTGTGCTCGCTGACAAGTTCCCGATCGGGCGAATCGTGCCGTTCGGACTGGCATTGATCGCCATAGGCATGGGTTTCTTCACTCAGGTCACCGACAGCACGTCCTACCTTTTGCTGTGCAGTGCGCTCTTCATCATGGGACTCGGCATGGGCCTGTCCATGATGCCGCTCATGACATCTGCGTTGAAGACGCTCACTCATCATGAAACAGCGCGCGGCTCGACTTTGCTCAACATCCAGCAGCAGGTCGCCGGATCAATCGGAACTGCTGTCATGTCCGTCATCCTCACCACGCTTCTCGCGGCTTCGGCAATTGTGCCCGGGCTCGTGAATCCAGGGACGGGGCAAGCGATGACCGAGAGTCAGGTGTCCATTGTCGCGGCAATGAATCCCGAAGCACTTGCAGGAGCCGAGGTCCCAGCGGCGGTAATTGAGAGCGGCTCGGAGTTCACTGCGAATGCGTTTGCCTCAACGTTCACAGTTGCGTTCATTCTCGTCCTGCTGACCTTCATCCCGGTGGCCTTCCTACCGCGTAGGCGAACACCTGAAGATGCGATCGGCGAGGAAGATGCCGGGCGAGTGCCGATCATCTTGCACTGACTTTGCGCTTCGCTTCTCAGCAAAGGACCAGACACTACAAACCCGCCGGAGGAGAATCGCTGGCGGTCGTCATGCACGGCTATGGGTGTGGAAACACCGCTTCGATTCGTGGTCCCTGTGAACTCCAGAAGACCTTGTACGGAGGGTGGCCAGCGACGGGCAGTCTCAAAAGCGTCTGCCCATCCGCAGTGATGATGGTTGTTGAAAGTGACTGGGCCTTTCCCTGCAACCTGAAGATCAGGTCGCAGGCATCAAGTACCGCGTTATAGAGATCCGCATCATGGTCTCGTTCGAGGGCGTCGAGCTGCTGATCCGCGATCTCGGAGTACCCGTCATCACTGTCCACGCTCAGCGCCTGCGGCGCGCCCGCCTGACGGTCGTCGACTGAGTCGCCCTGCGAAGCAGCTCCTGAAGTTCCGGCTGCTGGTCGTACTCCCGTTGAGCAACTGTGACAACAATTGCCGGTTCCAGAAGCAGGCTGCCATCTGACTGCTCGGTCATCACGTACTTTTGATCTGGATGCCCTGGCAGGACCACCCGGCTGCGGTCTTCAGTTTCCACAAGAACTGTCATCGTTCCTCCTCGATCGACTCAACCAGCGTAGGCCATCTTTCCCACTGTGGGCAAATGGGTAGGAATTGCCAACATTCTCCTTGCCCTCCGACGAAGCGTTCACAGCCAGAGCCGCACGGACAGCAACCCAACTCGTCGCCGTCGCAGGCGGGGTATCGCCCGCGAGCCCAGGAGCTCCACCGGGCGTCTCATCCGCCCCAGAACTCATCACTTCACGGCACCACGACTAGCCCTGAGCTCCCGTACGCACGCCTATGCGCCTCAGCACACCCATCCGGCACGACAAAGCCCCTCCGAGGCGAACCTCGAAAGGGCAATTGTCGTTATATACCAACCACTATTGTTAGCTGGTCATTGTGGAGGTGCCGGGAATCGAACCCGGGTCCAGGCAGGCCCTTTCCGTTCTTCTACGTGTGTAGCCGCGCTATCGCTGTCTTGACCCCGGTGCTTCGTGCGGCACTACTCCGGGCGGTCCAGTCACTGTTTGGCTTTCCTCCTGCACCCGTGACCGGCGCATTTGGTGAGTCCCCTAGCGACGTCAGCATCCGATTCGGGGACACATCGGGCTGACGGCAGATAATTACTTATGCCGCGAGGGCGTAAGCGTCTGCAGACTGCGTTTTATTGGCAGTTATATTTTTCAAGGATTCTTAACGAGATCACCTTGATTCTCGACACGCTTCACCGGTCAAAACATCTGTCCGTCGAAACCTGTCACCCCCATATTGAGTTGTGCAGTAGCAACGAGCCTGAGCTCATGACCATGGTAATCCCAGCTGTCAAAAAGGCGAACTGGTCGAACAACCAACGAGATCAGTCGATCCGACCCTTGGCGACCCGGCCCATGGCCTTGGAGGCCTCCCGCTTGGATTCACGTTCAGCAATAGCCTGCCGCTTGTCATAGGACTTTCGGCCACGGGCTAAGGCGATTTCGACCTTTGCATAGCCATCCTTGAAGTAGAGCGAGAGCGGGATCAAGGTGAGACCAGACTCCTTGGTCTTGTTGACGATGCGCCGGATCTCCTCCTTGCGCATCAGCAGCTTGCGAGCCCGGCGAGGCTCGTGATTGGTCCACGTGCCCAGCGAGTACTCCGGGATGTGCACCCCGCGCAACCAGAGTTCGCCATCTTCAATGCTGGCGAACCCGTCAGTCAGACTCGCGCGTCCTGCCCGCAGGGATTTCACCTCGGTGCCAGTCAGCACCATGCCTGCTTCAAAGACATCTTCGATTGCGTAGTCATGCCGCGCCTTCTTGTTCTGCGCGACTAGCTTCCGCCCTTGTTCGCGGGCCATGGCTGCTTCTCGATCCTGGTCAGACTCGGAGGTACTTGCGCAGCGTGAAGAATGCGGCCGATCCAGCGAGCAGGATGCCCGTGATCAGCATGACGGGAGCAATCCACATAACCGCATCCCAGCCGACAAAGGAGGTGAATTGGAAGGACGGAGCGATGACGTTGTCGACCAGGATTCCCTTGGTCAGCACAAGCGCCAAGATTGCCAG
>DNXA01000134.1 GCA_003506065.1 Actinomycetota bacterium | reverse complement strand
AGCTTCACCGGCTCCACTGAAGTCGGAAAGCTGATTGCCTCCAAGGCGGCCGCAACCATGAAGCGCGTATCCATGGAACTGGGCGGACACGCGCCATTCATCGTGTTCGCCGATGCTGATCCGGTCAACGCGGCCAAGGGCGCGGCAGCGCTGAAGTCATTGAACACCGGTCAGGCGTGCATCTCGCAGAACCGATTGTTCGTGCACAAGTCCATCGCCGCTGAGTTCACCAAGGTGCTCACCGAACGCATGGCATCCTTCCCTGCGGGTCACGGACTTGACGACAAGGTCACGGTCGGCCCGCTGATCGATCAGCATGCCCTGGACAAAATGCAGAGCCAGGTCGACGATGCAGTGGCCAAGGGCGCAACGGTCACCACCGGTGGCAAGCGGCTCATGGAGAACGGCCTTGACAAGGGTCTGTTCTGGGCTCCAACGGTGCTCACCAATGTCACCGAGGACATGTTGATCTACCGCGAAGAGACCTTCGGACCGATGGTTCCGGTCATCGAGTTCGATGATGATGACGATGTCGTGGCGATGGCCAATGACACGGCCTACGGACTGGCTGCTTATGTGTACACCCCGAACCTGAGCAAGGCCTGGAAGACCGCAGAGGCCCTGCAGTTCGGCATGATCGGCGTCAACGACATCAACCCAACATCTGCTGCAGTGCCCTTCGGTGGCATCAAGGAGAGCGGTCTTGGCCGCGAGGGTGCGCGCGAGGGGATCATGGAGTACCTCGATTCGAAGGTGCTCGGTATCTCACTGTGACCACCACTGCTCGTGCGCAGATCACCGTCACCGGTATTGCGCAAAAGGAGGCATGGCAACGCCGCGAAATGCCACCGGTGGAACATGTGCGCCCGGGCTTGTGGTCGATTCCTGTCATCTTTCCCAACAATCCGCTGCGCTACGTCAATGTCTATGTCATCGAGGTGCCAACGGGTGTGGTGCTCGTAGATGCGGGTTGGCCGGTCGACGAGGCCTGGGCGAACCTGAACGACGGCCTGGCGAGCATTGGCTACGACATCACCGATGTCGAAGGTGTTCTGGTCACCCACAATCATGCCGATCACCTTGGACTGGCCGGTCGTGTTCGCGATGCATCAGGTGCGTGGGTGGCCATGCATCGTTTGGATGCCGAGGAGATCAGCGATCAGGTTGATCCGGCAAAGATGCAATTGCGCGGCGAAAGCTGGTTGATCCGGGCTGGCGTTGAGATTGCGGATATGCCGTCGCTCATCATCGATGCCGGTCAGTTTGTCGACTTCGGTCGCCCGCCTCAGGCAGATCGACTCATCGAGGATGGTGAGCGACCGCTGCCGGGGGCTCCTGCGATCCGGGCACTGTGGACTCCGGGACATTCCCCTGGTCATCTGTGCTTCATCGATGACGAACGCAATGTGCTGATGAGTGGTGACCACCTGCTGCCGCGCATCTCGCCGCACATCTCGGTTCATCTTGGGGAAGAGGGCGACCCACTGGGCACCTACCTCAACACCTTGAATTCCCTTCGCGGATTGAACGAGTATGAAGTCCTGCCCGCACACGAATACCGATTCTCAGGCGTTGACGCTCGAGTCGAGCAGATGAATGAGCATCATGAGGACCGACTCAGCGAAGTGCTGACTGCGATCCACGAGAAGCCTGGCTCAACTACCTATGAGATCTCCAGCCATCTGACGTGGTCACATGGCTGGGAGAACACTCAGGGCATGCTGCGGCATGCAGCAATGGGCGAGACCCTCGCCCACATCGTGCACCTGGTCAATCGCGGATTGATCGAAAATCAGCAGATCGATGGCCGTTTGTACGAGGGTCAGATGATCCGCACAGACGCGTGGTTCGCCACCGCCACCTAGACCAGGTGCGAGTCGAACCATTCGATTGTGCGCTTCCACGCAGCTGCTGATGCTTCGGCGTGGAAGACACCCGAGTCCCCGGGACGATGGAATCCGTGTTGGGCCTCCGGGTAGACGATGATCTCGATCTCCTTCTCAACCTTGCCGCCCACGATGCGCAGCTCGTCAAGCTCAGCAACTGGGATGCCACGGTCAGCCTCGCCGAACTGCCCCAGCCAGGGTGCCTGCAGCTTGCCGATCTCGTCGATGAACGACTCGTAGCCCATGCGTCCGCTTGCAACGCCGCCGCCGTAGAACGTCACTGCTGCGCCGAGAGGCAGTCGCACTGCTGTGTGGAAGGTGACCGTGCCGCCCATGCAGAAACCGACAATGCCGATCTGCTTCAGCGTCAGGCCCTCGGACACGAGGTAGCTGACGGCGTCATCGACATCGGAAGCGGCGCTCTCGGCAGTGACGGTCTGCATGACTTCAATGGCAGCAGGGAAGTCGTCATACGCGACGACGAGTGCTTCGCCCTTGCGATGGAACAGATCTGGGATCACGGCCAGGTAGCCGGCTTCGGCAGCCCGTTCTGCAACGTCGATGATGTGCTCGGTGATACCGAAGGCCTCCATGATGACGATGACGCCACCCTTGGGAGTTCCTGATGGCTTGCGAATGGTCAGTGGTGCAGTCAAGGGAAACTCCTTCGTCACTGGTTGACAGTTGGCATTGCACTTGCGCCGTAGCGTCCGCCGGCTGCTGCACCATACGGCGCAATCGCATCGACCGCAGCCAGTTCAGCAGGCGTCAACTGGATCGTTGCTGCGGCGACGTTGCCATCGAGATATGTGCGCCTCTTTGTTCCCGGGATAGGCACGACGTCAGCACCCTGTGACTGGACCCATGCAAGCGCGAACTGTGCCGGAGTGACACCGCGTGACTTCGCGAGTTCGCTGAGTTGCTCGACCAGTTTCAGGTTGGCCTGCATGTCCTCGGCCTGGAAGCGTGGGTTGGTGCGACGCCAGTCGTTCTCAACGAGTTCGTCCGAACTCTGGATGGTGCCAGTGAGCAGACCGCGGCCCAAAGGCGAATACGGCACCATGCCGATACCCAG
>DNXA01000147.1 GCA_003506065.1 Actinomycetota bacterium | reverse complement strand
TGTGAGGTGTCGCTCACTTTGGGGGATCGCATAGCCAACTCGGGGAGCCTTACCCTAAGGTGACAATCTTGGCGGTTGGTCTGCGATTACCCTCGCTGCCTTCCTTGGATCCGTGCCGGACACCATGTGTGCGCACGAGTCTGAGGCCTGTTCCCATGCTGAAATACAAGGAGTTGCTGTGAATCTGCTGACGCTGTTGGAGATGGTTTCCGGCGGGTATGACGACCGGATCGCGGTCGGCAGCCTGGGTGACGGCACCACCTACGCCCAGCTTCGTGCAGCTGCGGCCCGCAGTGGCGCGCGCATCCAGGCCTCAGGCGCCAAAAGCGTGATCTTCTGCGGTGAGAATGGTCCGTCATTCCCTATCGCACTGTTTGCAGCATCCTTCGCGGGTGTGCAGTTCCTGCCGTTGAACTACCGCCTTGCTGAGGAGTACATCCACAAGGCGATCATGGGGATGCCGGCTCCCTACATCGTGACCGACAACCCAAGTATTGTTCCAGAAGGATCCGCGCAGGTCGTTGAAACCTTCGAAGACTGGCTGACTGCAACTGGCTCAGGTGATGTTCCAGTGTTCGATTCCGAGCCTGATCCAGAAGAGATTGCAATCCTGCTGCAGACTAGTGGCACGACCTCGGCGCCCAAGAGTGCGGTGCTTCGTCACAAGCACCTGGTGGCCTACGTGCTGGGTTCTGTCGATTTCGCAAGCGCCGATCCCACTGACGCGATGATCGTGTCCGTGCCGCCGTACCACATTGCCGCTGTCGCGAACCTGCTCTCGAACCTCTATGCAGGTCGCCGCGTGGTCTACCTGGATCGCTTCACTCCCGAGAACTGGCTCGACACTGTCGAGCGCGAGGGAGTCACCAATGCGATGCTCGTGCCGACCATGCTTTCGCGCATCGTGGAGCACATGGAGGCAACCGGTCGTCAGGCACCACCAAGCCTTCGCGGTCTGAGCTACGGCGGAGCGCGCATTGCGCAGGCAACCCTGGAGCGCGCTCTTGGACTATTCCCCAATGTCGGCTTCGTCAATGCCTACGGTCTGACTGAGACCTCTTCTTCGGTCGCGGTCTTCGGGCCCGACGACCACCGTGAGTCCTTCATCAGCACCGATCCTGAGGTGCGTGCGCGCCTGGGCTCGGTCGGCAAGGTTCTGCCGAATGTGCAGATGGAGATTCGCGACGCCGAAGGCGAGGCACTGCCCCTTGGTGAGGCGGGAGCCATCTGGGTCGCTGGCGAGCAGGTCTCAGGTGAGTACCTCGAGAGCGGCCGCGTCGTGGATGACGCAGGCTGGTTCAACACCCGCGATCGCGGATGGCTGGATGCCGGTGGCTTCCTGTTCATCGAAGGTCGCACTGATGACACGATCATCCGTGGCGGCGAGAACATCGCACCGGCTGAAATTGAAGAGGTCATTCACCGCCACCCAGCAGTTCTGGAATGTGCAGTTGCCGGTGTGCCCGACGATGAGTGGGGCCAGCGCATTGCGGCTTTCGTGGTTCTGCGCGAGGGCATGACGGTGACAGAGGAAGAGATCAAGGATTTTTGTCGCGAAAAACTGCGCTCATCCAAGACGCCCGACTATGTTCGCCTGCGTCACGACATTCTTCCGCAGACTGCGACTGGCAAGCTCCTTCGCCGCAGCCTCGTCGCTGAGTTTGCACTGCATGTGGAAGACAACTAGCCGCGCAAGCAAACAAGGAGTTCACCTTGGCCATTGACCTCGACATTCTGACGGTGCGCATAGCACCACAGGATGATCCGGAAACGAATTTCTTCTGGGCTAGCGGCGAGGACGGCAAGCTGCGGTTCAAGCATTGCCAGGATTGCGGTTACTACTCGCATCCGCCGACTCCACGTTGCCCGAAATGTCTTTCGGCAAATATGCAGCCGGACCCAGTGTCGGGCAAGGCAACAGTGCTGACGTACACAGTCAACATCCAGCAATGGGTGCCCGGACAAGCGCCGTACATCATCGCAATCGTCACGATGGAGGAGCAGGACGACCTTCGTCTGACCACTTTGCTGGCCGGTGTCGAACTCGACGATCCCAACATCATTGGTATGAAGGTCGAAGTGCGTTTCCTTGCGCGCGACGATGTTTGGTACCCGACATTCGTGCCAGAAGGGTCGCCAGCATGAAGAATCCCGAGCGTCTTTCATTCATCAGCGGCATTGGTCGATCTGCCTCGGGTCGACGCCTGGGTCGTACGGCCATGGACCTCACACTCGACGCAGCACTGGAAGCCATTGCCGATGCTGGACTGACACGCGATGACATCGATGGCGTTGCCACGTACCCCGGTGGCGACGCGATCATGTCCCGAGGCTTTGGTGGTCCGTCTGCATCTGCCGTGCAGGACGCATTGCGCCTGGACCTCAATTACCTCTACGGCTCCGGTGAGGGCTCGGCTCAACTGGGTTCGATCATCGAAGCGTCAAGCGCGATCGCTGCCGGATTGGCCAAGCATGTGCTGGTGTTCCGCACGGTGACCGAGTCCACGATGCAGGGCATGGCCGGAAGAAATCCGGGGGGTGGCATGACGCGTGCGGGAGGCTTCCTTTCGCAGTTCGGAGCCGTCTCCGCGACCAACTGGTTTGCTCAGGTCGCCCAGCTGCACATGCACAAGTACGGAACGACCAAGGAGCAGCTCGGTCAGATCTCCTTGACCTGTCGCACCAATGCCGGACTCAATCCACGTGCGGTCTACCGTGATCCGCTCACCATGGATGACTACCTGAATGCACGCATGATCTCCACGCCACTGTGTCTGCTCGACTGCGATGTACCTGTCGATGGATCCACGGCGATGGTGGTGTCGCATGTTGACTACGCGAAGGACGCGCCCAAGCCATCGGGATTCATCAACGCAGTGGGCACGGCGCAGTACGGACGTCCCTCCTGGGATCAGTATGCGGACATGACATCGATGATGGCCCAGGGTGTCGCCAAGCAGATGTGGTCGCGCACTGACCTCAAGCCCGCGGACGTCGATGTTGCTGAGCTGTATGACGGCTTCAGCATCATCACTCTCGCCTGGATTGAAGCCCTTGGCTTCTGTGCTCAGGGCGAGGGTGGCGCATTCATCGAGGGCGGGCAGCGCATCGCTCGAACAGGCGAGCTGCCGATCAACACTCATGGCGGTCAGTTGTCCGAGGGCCGCCTGCACGGCTATGGCCATGTCTATGAGGCCGTTGCTCAGTTGCGAGGTGAGGCAGGGGAAAGACAGATCCCCAATGCTGAGGTTATTGTTGCGGCAAACGGTGGCGGCCCCATCGCTGGTGCAATGTTGTTGACCAAGGATTATTCAAGCTAACCGGGAGTAGGGGTTTTCCGATGGGGCCACAGACACGTTATGGATTCATCGGACTGGGAAGCATCGGGCTTCCCATGGCGCAGACAATCGCCCGCGCAGGCCTGCCCCTGACGGTGTGGGCCCGCCGCCCAGAGGCAACCGTCGATCTTCCCGAAGAGGTCACACGAGCCAGTTCCCCTGCGGAGCTCGGTGCCAACTGCGATGTAGTTGGGCTGTGCGTCTTCGATGCTGCTGCAGTTGATGACGTGCTGTTCGGTGACAGCGGAGTTGTGGCCGGGTTGAGCCCCGGAGCCATCATCCTCGTGCACAGCACCGTCGCGCCGCAGTACGTGCAGGAGCTCGAAGCTCGGCTGAAGGCGGTGGGCCTGCGCCTCATCGACGCGCCGATCAGCGGTGGACCTGGGAGTGCGGCCGACGGCGATCTCACGATCATGTTGGGTGGATCGGCGGAGGATTGCCAGGAGGTCGATGCGCTGATCAAGGTGCTCGGGGCGAACTCTGTTCGGCTCGGCGCAGTTGGCGCCGGACAGAAGACGAAGCTCATGAACAACTCGATCTTCACTGCCCAACTGGGCCTGACGAATTCGATGCTCGAGATTGCTGATCAACTGGGCATCGATCGAACTGCTGCGCTGCAGACTCTGGCAACCAGTTCCGGACAGAGTTTTGCGCTCATGACCTTTGCTCGAGGCGGATCGGTGGAGATGATGGCACGCGGCGCCGCTCTGCCCGCTCTTGCGAAGGACGTTCGGATCCTGGAGTCGCTGGTGGGGTCGCAGTCTCAGGTCGTTTCGGTAGCGGAGCAATTCGTGAAACTCATGGAATCCAGCCTGGTGAACGGCAACGATGAGACCACCGCACAAGGAGGAGCAGCATGAAGCATCAAGGCAAGGTTGCGTTCATCACTGGTGGCGCCATCGGATTCGGTTTCGCTTTCGCAGAGGCACTGGCTGCAGAAGGCGCGTCAATCGTCATCGCTGAGATCAATATGGAGTCCGCGAACAAAGCTGTCGCCAAGCTGACGGCGGCAGGGCATCGAGCGATCGCTGTCGATTGTGATGTCGCAGATGATGTCGCTGTCGATACGGCGATCGCCAAGGCCATCGCGGAATTCGGTGGCATCGACATCCTCATCAACAATGCAGGTCTGCATCTCACAAAGTACAACCAGCCCTTTTCAACCCTGTCCCGCGCGGATGTGCGCGCCCTGTTCGATGTCAATCTGATGGGCGTGGTGAACTGCTCAGTGGGGTGCCTGGAGAGCATGCGCAGTCGTGGCGGTGGCAACATCGTGAGCATCTCGTCGATGGCGGG
>DNXA01000035.1 GCA_003506065.1 Actinomycetota bacterium | reverse complement strand
ACAGCTCCTGCCCGAACTCGAATGGGATGTCCTGCTCCTCCAGTGCGGCATGCATGTGAACGAGCCAGCGGTCGCGCGCAGTTGAGTCAATATGGAAATCGGCATGCCGCATCCGAAGTCTTGGATGCCCGCGCAAATCGCCATATGTCTTGGGTCCACCCCAGTACTGCTCAAGAAACATTCGCAGCCGATCCTCAGCAGGGCCGAGGTCACCTTCGGGGTACATCGGCCGGAGCACTTCGTCAGTGGCTACCTTCAGATAGAAGGCATGCACGAGATTGCTGAAGAAATCGGCGCCTCCAAAGAGTTGGTATGGCGTGGGTTCCGTCGTCATCGGTTGATTGTGCCCGATGAGCCAGATTGGCTTTCAGCCTGATCCACGATGCCACGAGCCATAGGCGGAAAAATGAACGCATGGAACGGGGCCACTGCCCACCAATACGCATGACCCGCGAGCCCGCGTGGCAGGAAGACCGCTCTTTGCCTAAGCGTGGATCCGCCTTCTTCTTGAGCGCTGACTCTAAATTCCAGCCATGCGCGACCAGGCAGACGCATCTCTGCCCGCAGACGAAGAAGCGAGGGGTATTCGCGTTCCTCAACTCGCCAGAAGTCGAGGGGTTCGCCAACCATGATGGTGTTTGGATCTCGCCGACCGCGACGGAGGCCAACTCCGCCAATGACCTTGTCCTGAAGCCCTCGAAGTCGCCAGAGGAAATTCCCGGCGTACCAGCCGTGTTCGCCGCCAATGCGTTCGACAGCGCGCCAAAGTTCCTCCTGCGACGCTGAGCACGAGAGTTCGCGCACATCGTTGTAGAGGCTTCCGCCGGACCACTCTGGGTCGCTGGGCAATGGTTCGCTGGCCGTGTTGCCAAGTGTCGCTCCGCTCCAGCGGGTTGCCACCTGTGCATCGCGAACGCGTGCCAGTGCTGCAGCAACGGCCTGCTCATAGCTCAGCAGGCCCCCTGGTGGATCTGGCACAAACTTCTTGATGTCCTCGTTGGAACAGACGGCTGCATGCTTGAGTGACCGCACGAGGGGCCTGGCGATCGAGCGTGGAACTGGGGTGACCAGATTGACCCAATGGCTGGAGAGCTCTGGCGAGAGCAGGTTGATCGGAAGGATGATGCGACGTTTCAAGCCCGCGACCTTTGCATAGGCCTGCATCATCTGCTGGTAGCTCAACACATCGGGACCACCGATATCGAATGAGCGACTCACGCTCGCAGGCAGTGACGCGCAGCTGACGAGATAGCGCAGGACATCTCTGATGGCAATCGGCTGAGTCTTGGTTCGTACCCACCGCGGCGTGATCATTGCTGGCAAGCGCTCCGTCAGGTATCTCAGCATCTCGAACGAAGCCGAACCTGAACCAATGACCACTGCCGCCCGAAGCTCCACGGTTGGCACTCCCGAGGAACTCAATGCTTTGCCGACGTTCATACGAGAGCGCATATGGGGCGACAAATCCTGTTCGCTCAGAGCTGGTATCAGGTCTCCGAGGTAGATGATCCGGCCGACTCCCTGCCTCTTGGCTGCAGAGGCGAATGTGCGCGCCATCGCGAGCTCGGTCTCTTCGAGCTGAGTGCCCTGCTGGAGGGAGTGCAGGAGGTAGTAGGCAACATCCACGTTCGCGAGTGCCGCGTTGGCCGCTGTGCTGTCCGAAGCGTCACCTACGACGATCTCCACATTGCCAGCCCATGCGATGTCGCGCAGCTTCTCAGGCGAGCGTGCGAGGACTCGCACCTGAAATCCTGCCTTGAGCAGCTCGGGGATGAGTCGTCCTCCGACATACCCAGTGGCGCCAGTCACCAGACACAGGGTCACGGTTGCATCGCTGCTCCAGAATCGTCTCCCCTTGCATCCTGGGCGAAGCGCACGGTCTGTACCGGCATCTTGATGCCGGCTGTGTCCAAGGCTTCCTTCATTCGCTGTCGCAGTACCCGGGTGGCAATGAACTGCTGTTCGGGTGCCGTCTTGGCGATGATGCGGATGATCACAGCATCTCCACGCACGATCTCAACTCCCGCGTAGCTCGGTGCATCGAGCAGGATTCGGTCGTATTGGGAATCCTTGCTCATGCGCTGACCCTCGGCATCTATGACAGCGCGTACCTTCTCCAAGTCGGCGTCGTAGGCCAGCGGAAAGTCGATGCGAGCGATTGTCCAGCCTTTTGATTGATTGGCGACGAAGTTCATCTGGCCATTGCGGATGTACCAGACCGTGCCATCGAAGTCCCGGATGCGCGTGCACCTCAGCGCAACGTCCTCAACTGTTCCCGTCACCGTTCCCACGTTGACCACATCGCCGACGCCGAGTTGATCCTCGAAGATCATCGAGATCCCGGCGAGATAGTCGGCAACGAGTTGCTGAGCGCCGAAGCCGAGGATGACGCCCAGCACCCCAGCGCTGGCGAGCAGTGGACCGATGTTGATGCCGACGGTTGTCAGCATTGTCATGAAGGCGATTGTCCAGATGGAGATGATCGCGATGCTCCGAAGGAGCGCGCCCATGGCCTGCGCTCGCTGCTCGGTGCGCTGGGTCATGACGATGTTCGTCAGCTCCGAGGTGCTGTCAAGAGATCTCAGATCACTGGGCCGAGGAGCGCGAGACCGGGACACCATGCTGCCCACTACCTTGCGAATCGCACGGGTGATGACCAGCTGTGCAACGGTTGCGCTCACCACGATGATGATCAACTTCAACGGGATGTCCCAATGCCAATCGGCAATGGTGTTCCACACAGAATCCCAGGTCGACTCGGTCGCAGCAGCAAGTGTGAAAGAGGACATGGTCAGCCTTGCATTCCTGTCCAACGGGCCATGAAGGCCAGAGTCTCCGCAGATTCCTGAACTGACTTGCTCATCGAGCGAGCTCCGTGGCCGACATCTCCTTCAGTGCGGAGCAGGATCGGACGTTCGCCAGATGTTGCCGCCTGCAGTGCGGCCGCCATCTTGCGGCCGTGCATCGGGTCAGTTCGAGTGTCGTTGTCGAACACCGCGATCATTGCTGCTGGGTAGTCGGTGCCTTCGCGCACATGGTGATATGGCGAATAACTGTGCAGCCAGGTGAACTGCTCGGGGTCATCTGGATCGCCGTACTCCACGGTCCAGGTGGGGCCGAGTTCGGATTCGACGTAGCGAATCATGTCGAGCAAGGGTGCTACGCACACCACAGCATTGAACAGGGTTGGCTCCTGTGTGATCGCTGCGCCGACGAGCAGCCCGCCGTTGGATCCACCGTATACAGCGAGCTGCTCAGGAGAGGTCCACCCTTCTGCTGAGAGGTAACGAGCGGCCGCATGGAAGTCGTCGTAGACATTCTGCTTGCGATCCAGCATGCCGGCGCGATGCCATTCCTCGCCCTCTTCGCCGCCACCGCGTAGGCAGGCAACAGCCCAAACTCCGCCAGCTTCAACCCACGCAAGAGTCGCAGCAGAGTAGCCAGGTGTCATCGAGATGCCGAAGCCTCCATAGCCGTACAGCACTGCTGGGCGTGGAGTATCTGGCTGCTGCGTTGGCGAGATGATGAACATGCGCACTGTTGTGCCATCCGGTGATTCGTAGGTGACCAGAGATGAGTGGACCTTGGGCACTTCAACGGCACCTGGGGGAGAGGCGAAAAGCGTGACCTCGCGAGTGCGACCGTCGAATTGGTAGACATGCGGCACGGTCGCGTGATCGGTGTAGACAAACCAGATCACTGGCCCGCCGTCAATGTGCTCGATTGGTCCACTTGTGGTGCCGGCCCCGGGCAAGGTGACGCGCTCGATGAATGTTCCATCGTCCGCGCGATGGAGTGCGAGTTCTCCCACTCCATGTCTGGTCTTCGCCACGAGCAGCATTGGGTATTCCAGTTCGTCGCCATCGAGAAGCGCGAATGAATCGAACACGGCATCGGGATCTTCGGGGATGAGATCAGTCCAGCTGCTCCAGTCCTGCGGATCAGCCAGTGCCAGTCGTGCGCGTGGTGCATTGAGATCCGTGGTGACGTAGAAGCGCCCGTCACGACCAAAGGAGATGGAGGACTGTGCATCGACATCGCCTTGCACCAGAGTGAATTCGGGCTGCTCAGGCGTGCACTGGTGCAGGTCAGCTACCCAGAGGTCGTTGCGCGGCTCCGTGCCCTCGGATGCTGTGATCTCCAGCCAGCGTCCGTCGCGACTGACGTGCACGCCGTAGTAGTTCGTCTTGTTCATTCCTGCGCCGAAGACCAGCACATCCTGCTTGGCTCCCACCTGATGCAGATAGACGCGGCGGTGAAAATTCTGTTCCGACTGTGGCAGCAGCTCAGGAGCGATGCGTCGCACGTAGTAGAAGGCCTCGCCTCCGATCAGCCAGGCGATAGGCGAGAATCGGCATCGATCCAGAGGCCCGTCAAGGATCTGGCCTGTTGCAACGTCCATGACGTAGAGAACAGACTCTTCGGTTCCACCTTCGGATATCTGGTACGCGATGCGGTCGCCCTCTTTGGTGGGCTGCCAATTGTCGAGAGTCGTCAGGCCGCTGGGATCCAAAGCCATCGGATCGATCAGCGTCCGCTCCTCGCCGTTCTCCAGCACCAGCAGGGAAGCGAACTGCTCACCTGGGAGTCTCCTGAGGAAGAAGGTGCGATTCCCGCGGTAGTACGGGGGAGAAATGGTGCCCGCGCCGAGCAGACTCTCCATGCGATCTGCGAACCGATCGCGTAGCTGCCACTGCGCACGCTCATCTTGCATCAGCAGCGATTGAGCTTCCAGCCAAGCACGAGTGGATGGATCCTCTGGGTCCTCCAACCACCGATATGGGTCAGCCACAACAGTGCCGTGATATGTGTCGGCCACGTCGGAGCGTGGGGCGCTTGGATAGGTCGGCTTGGTCACGGAACCACCATAGGGTGCTCCTGTGGCGCAGTTGCATGACCTCACGGCCCTGGAGCAGGGGCAGGCGATCGCACGTCGCGAGGTCTCCTCGCTTGAATTGACTGAGCACTATTTGGCTCGCGCTGATCAATGGGATGAGGTGATCGGCGCATTCGCCATCCGTACTCCTGAATTGGCCCGAGAGCACGCCATCAGAGCCGATGCTGACTTTGGTCGCGTTGGGCTGTCGCCCTTGCACGGGGTCGTGATCCCACCGAAGGACTTGAACTCCTGGGCAGGTGTGCGGTGTCGCCTGGGCTCCGAGGCATTTGACTTTGTGCCAGATGCGGACGACTACCCGGTCATGCGCATGCGTGAGGCTGGATTCGTCTTCACCGGAAAGACGAATACGCCGGAATTTGGATTGCCCGCGTACACAGAGTCACATGTCAGTCCGCCCGCCCGCACGCCATGGGATCTTGAGCGCTCGGCTGGGGGATCCAGCGGCGGTGCCGCGTCTGCGGTCGCTGCGGGATTGGTCGCCGCGGCAGTTGGATCAGACGGTGGCGGATCGATTCGCATCCCGGCGAGCTGTTGTGGGCTCGTCGGCATCAAGCCCAGTCGTGGTCGTGTGTCTACCGGTCCATCGGGTGAGAGCCTGGGCGAACTTGGTGTGGTCGGCCCGATCGCACGAACAGTGTCCGACGCGGCGGCTGTGTTGGACGCGCTTTGCGGCTCCTTCATCGGTGATCGATCTCCTGCGCCAGCGCTTGCTCGCGGCGCATCGTTTTTGCAGGCCAGCACACAGGAGCCTGCCAAGCTGCGCATCGGGCGTTTTGCAACGCCGATCCTGGCGTCAACAGCTGTTGATGCCGAGTGCCTGCTTGCCTATGAATCGGTCACAGTGCAGCTCGGTCAGCTTGGTCATCAGGTCGAGGAGATCGCGATGCCCTTCTCGCCGGAACTGTCTGCCTGCTTTGCCATGCTGTGGACCTGCCTGGCCGCTTCGATCCCACTCGACGCACAGCAGGAGTCCAAGGTCACGCCGCTCACCCGCTGGTTGCGTTCGGAGGGCAACCTCGTCACCGGGCCGGAACTCACCGTCGCTGTCTCGACTCTTCGAACCCTTGCTCGCAAGGCGATGCAGGACACAAGTGAATTCGACGTGATCGTGACGCCGACCCTTGCGCAACTGCCGCCCCTGATCGGATCGATCCGCAATGACGCAGATCCTGCGTCGGATTTCGCAAGGCAGAGTGAGTTCACGCCATTCACTGCTGCCTTCAATCTCACGGGTCAG
>DNXA01000087.1:12110-12698 GCA_003506065.1 Actinomycetota bacterium | reverse complement strand
GCGGGAGACTTCGACTCCAGCCAGACGCACGGGGATGCCGGGGTGCAGGGCGATCATGTGAGCCAGCGAGGCGGCGGCACGGCCAGCAGCCTGACAACTCGGAGCAAAGCGGAGGGCCACTTCGAGTTCCTTGTCGATCCCGGCGAACTCAAGATCCACCTCGCGCTGGACAGGATCGGTCATTTCCGATTGTCCGGTCATTTGACTGGTCATACGTTGAGTAAAGCAGCCTGTTCAGCCAAGCGCAAGCCCAGAGCATTTCAATTTGGTGAACTTTGTCGTAAGGAGCGAAACATCATGGAAACCGGAAGTGGACTGGAAGACATGGAGCTTCCAGTCCACTTCCTTGATGCAGGTATTGCTACGCGACAGCGGCCGAGGGGCTGGTGCCGGTCGGGCAAGTAGTGACCGCTACGGGCACGTCAATGAGACCGCCGCCGGCTGAGTCGTAGTAAGTGAGGCTGTCAAGAGCGGCCTCGTCGTTGCAGGCAGTGATGGTGAATGAAGCACCACCGCCAGTAATTGCGACGGAAAGGATGTTGCCATCGGAAATCTTGGCGTTATTCAAGGTAATGAGGTTCGTGCCAG
>DNXA01000087.1:10466-12041 GCA_003506065.1 Actinomycetota bacterium | reverse complement strand
AGGATGCCGATGATGATGACGACGACGAGAAGTTCGATCAGGGTGAAACCCGAATCGCGTTCGTCCCGCATCCGTGAAAGGCGAGTGAGCATTTCTTTACTCCTGATCGAACGACCCCTCAACTGTGGGGTATCAGCCCCCAGTGGGCCGACATCTTCTGTTTCGGACCAAATGCAGCCGCGCACACCGGACTACTTGATCAACTCGAAAATATTGAAGATGGGCAGGTACATCGCCACGATCATTCCGCCCACCAACGCACCGAGCAGCATGATCATGATGGGCTCAATCAATGCCATGAGCTGCTCTGTCGTTGACTCGACTTCCTCGTCGTAGAAGTCGGCGATCTTGGCAAGCATCTGATCCAGGGCCCCGGTGTCCTCGCCCACGGCGATCATCTGCACCACCATGTCGGGAAACACCGGATGACTCTGCAGGGGCCTGGCCATGCCAGATCCCTGACTCACGCTTGTCTTGACATCACGCACTGCGTTGACGATAACCACGTTGCCTGCTGTGCCACCGACGATGTCCAGCGCAGAAAGGATCGGCACGCCAGCCCGAAGCAGTGCAGAGAAGTTCCTGCAGAAGCGAGCCAATGCGATCTTGTGGAACAACTGTCCAAAGACCGGGATCCGGAACTTCAGCGGATCTACCACTGCTCGAAGTCGCGGATCGTTCTTACTGTGTCGGTACCAAGCGATGAGGGCGAGCACGCCCACCACTAACGGCAGCATGAACATCGGGTTCTTCACGAAGTTGGAGATATTGACCAACAGTTGAGTGGGAGCCGGCAATTGACCGCCGAGCGAGGCGAACATGTCTGAGAACACTGGCACGACGAATATCAGCATGGCCGTGGTCACGACAACGGCAATGACTCCCACTGCGATTGGATAGGTCAACGCGGCCTTGATCTTGCCTCGCAGGCGAACATCGGCCTCGATCGACTCGGCGATCTGCAGCATGGTCTCGTCCAGGAATCCGCCCAGTTCTCCCGCGCGAATCATGTTGACCATGAGTGGTGGGAACTCGCCATATCGCACCAGCGACTCCGACAACGAGGATCCCCGTTCAACATCGTCTCGCACCTGCAGAAGCAGCGCCTTGAGCCGTTCGCTCTGTGTCTGATCGGCCAAGATCACCAGGCAGCGCAAGATCGGCAGCCCGGCCCCGAGCATGGTCGCGAACTGTCGAGTCATGACTGCCAGGTCCTTGGCACTGACCCGGGGCTTGCGCAGGTGAATCTCACGATTCAGACCGGAACTCTTGACCTCGACTGAAATGGGCGTGAGCCCGAGCTGCCGGATCCGCGTGAGCGCCTCGGCCTCGCTTGATCCCTTGATGCGTTGCTCGATCAGCTTGCCATTGCGCGAACGAGCCCGCACGAGGTACTCAGTCTGAGGCATCGAGATCACGCCCAAGCAATTGATTCAATTCAGTTGAGTCCGAGCATTTCTCCAAGGCATCCTCGTAGCGAACCTGACCTCCGGATACCAGCTCGGCAAGATTCTGATTGAGCGTGTGCATCCCATGACGCGAGCCGGTCTGCAGCGCCGAGGGAATCGACTGCAG
>DNXA01000087.1:0-10445 GCA_003506065.1 Actinomycetota bacterium | reverse complement strand
GGTCTGGCACACGACCGCTTCCAGTGACGTGGCCAATTGCGTGCGGATCTGCGCCTGCTGGTCCCCGGGAAAGACATCGATGATGCGATCAATCGTGCTGGCGGCCGAACTTGTGTGCAGGGTTGCGAACACCAGATGCCCGGTCTCTGCTGCAGTCAACGCGATCGCAATGGTCTCCAGATCTCGCATCTCACCGACGAGAATGACGTCGGGATCCTGGCGAAGTGCATGCTTGAGAGCGTTGGCGAAAGACCAGGTATCCGTTCCGATTTCGCGCTGGTTGACCACGCACTTCTTGTGCGCATGGACGAACTCGATGGGATCCTCAATGGTGACGATGTGACCCTTACGCGTGCGATTGACGCGATCGATCAGGGCCGCAAGAGTCGTGGACTTTCCTGAGCCAGTCGGACCGGTGATGAGCACGAGTCCGCGGGGCAGATCAGTGAGTTCAGCCAGCCGGGCTGGCATCGCCAGCGCATCCAGACTGCGAATCTCCCACGGTATCGCGCGGATCACTGCCCCCATGGATCCCTGCTGCTGCAACAGGTTCATGCGAAATCGAGCTGCGCCTGGCATCTCATAGGCAAGGTCGAGTTCCTTGTTCTCCTCGAACACCTGCTTCTGCCGGTCAGTCAGGATGACGTAGATCGCCTCGCGTATCGCGCGTGCAGTCAGGGGCGGGTAGCCTTCAATGGCTTCCAACTCTCCCCTGATCCGAATCATGGGCGGGGCATTCATGCTGAGGTGCAGATCCGAACCGCCGAGTTCCAGCAAGCGGAGCAGAAGTGTGTCCAGCACGAGCTCTGCTTTGGACGCCGGATCACGCTCCAAGGACACGATGCCAACATCTGATGCTTGCGGCGGCATCGCGGGGGCATCAATGCCCGACCACGCTGACGGTGACAGTGACTGGATCTCCATTGGGCTCGGAGGCGCAGTAGGCAGCGAACCGATCGATGTGGGAGCAGCCGCGAGCGGCAGCATGAATCCTTGCTCATCCATGAGCACTCCCCTTCTTTTCACGCGATGACACGAAGCACCTCACTGATCGTGGTGAGTCCCTGCGAGACCTTGAGCCAGCCGTCCTGTCGCAGAGTCCGCATGCCTGCATCGATAGCGACTCGACGAACCTCGTCAGACGAAGCCCGTTGGAATGCAAGCTGGCCGATCTGCTCCGACATGGGCATCACCTCATGCAGACCCAGCCGGCCGCGGTACCCGGTCTGCGCACAACTCGAGCAACCCACTGGCTCGAAGAACGTGGGGTCAACCCCCGGAGGGAACTCAAACTGCGCGGCGGAGAGCTCCGCAATTGATTTCACCACTGGCCGCTTGCACGTGACACACAAGCGCCTGGCCAATCGTTGACTGGTGGCACAGGCAAGGGCAGAACTCACGAGGAAGGGCTCGATCCCCATCTCTATAAGTCTGGTGATGACGCTGGGCGCATTGTTCGTATGCAGAGTCGTCAGCACGAGGTGACCCGTCAGCGCCGACTCGATGGCGATCTGTGCCGTCTCATGATCGCGAATCTCTCCGATGAGAATCAGATCCGGATCAGCGCGGAGGATGGATCTCAGCGCGGAAGCGAAAGTCAGCCCGGCCTTGGCGTGCGTCTGGATCTGGTTGATGCCGGGGATGCGATATTCGACT
Organism: Actinomycetota bacterium; assembly: GCA_003506065.1. Classification (GTDB taxonomy): domain Bacteria; phylum Actinomycetota; class Actinomycetes; order S36-B12; family S36-B12; genus UBA11398. The sequence continues at coordinate 8,789 of DNXA01000087.1, read as the reverse complement.
GGATCCTCCACCGTAACGATGTTGATCTCTGGTCGAGCAACAGTGTTCAGAGTCGCGTACAGAGTTGTCGACTTGCCTGAGCCCGTTGGCCCACTCACAATCAACATGCCATTTGGACGATCGTATGCCTTGGTCCAGTGTGCAAGATTCGGTGCAGAGAAGCCGAGATCGGCAAGAGTCATCTGCGCCGACGAGTTGTCCAGAATGCGCATGACGATCTTCTCGCCCCAGACCGTTGGCAGGCAGCTGACGCGCAAATCCATCTTCTTTCCATGCCAGTACAAGGACAGACGGCCATCCTGCGGCACTCGTCGCTCCGCAATGTCCCTGTCCGCCATGATCTTCAAGCGCGAGATGAGCGCCGACTGCATCTCCTTCGGAGCTGGCGTCTGTTCCTTGAGCACCCCGTCGATCCTGAAACGGATGCGGATGTGGTCCTCGCTTGGCTCAATGTGGATATCGGAGGACTTGTCGGAGATCGCCTGACTCAGGAGCAGGTTGACGTAACGCACCAGTGGAGCATCAGCAGTGGCCACGACTGGCGCCTGAATGTCGATGACTCGTTCATCATCAAGCATTCCCTTGACGAGCTCACCCAGTTCGGACTCGGCCCGGTAGATCTGATTCAGGCGAATCGAGATCTCGGACTTCATGGCACAGGCGAAACGCACCGGATGGCGGGTGATCGACTCCAGATCCTCCGCGACCTGCCAATTGGCAGCTGTCTGTGTATCACCGTCAACGACCAGGGTGTCGCCATCAAGGGCAACAGGAATGACTTGATACTTGCGGGCCTGGTCTCCACTGATCAGCCTCGCCAAGCCTTCATCAATGGGGATGTTCATGATCTCCACGAACTCCAGGCCAGCTGCGAGCACCGTTGCGCGAACAACGTCCTTCTTGGAGACCTTGCCCTGCTCAACCAGCACATTGAGCACCGGTTCATGGCGAAGATCAGCAATCGCGCCGGCCGCCTCCCACTGCTCGTGGGTGATCAGCCCACTTGCTACGAGCACATCGCTGACAGAACCCTGCACGCTAGTCACGATGCCCAGCCCTGCGCAGCGCGACGTGCAGGTCGGCAGGGCGGCTGGCCACTGTCTCGGCTTCCTCCACTGTAATGTCGCCAGCCAGTACCAGGCGCACCAAATCCTGTTCGAAGGTGTGCATGCCGTAGTACTCCCCTTCGGCGATGATCTCGTGCAATGAGGCAGTCTTGTTGGCGTCGGCGATCGCCTCTTTGACTCTTGGCGTTGCCGTGGCGATCTCGCAGGTCAACACTCGTCTCACACCGCGGGCTGACGCGATCAAGTGCTGACAGATGATTGCCTGCATCGACTCCGCGAATGAGGCTCTGATCTGTCGCTGCTCATCGACGGGAAATGTGTCGACCACTCGGTGCACCACATCAACGACGGAACGAGCATGCATGCTGGCAAGAACGAAGTGCCCAGTTTGCGCAGCCTGCAACGCAGTGCGCATGGTCTCGGCATCTCGTATCTCACCGATGAGAATGACGTCTGGATCCTGACGCATTCCCGCACGCAGTGCACTTGCAAATTCGCTGGTGTCGGTATGGAGTTCTCGCTGACTCACCGTTGACAACTTGTTCGGGTGGAGATACTCGATGGGATCCTCGATCGTCAGGATGTGACATCGACGCTCTCGATTGATGACATCGACCATTGCCGCCAGCGAGGTTGACTTGCCAGAACCGGTAGGACCGCACACCAGCAGGATGCCGCCCGAGGCCAGGGCCAAGGAGCGCACCGCGCGCGGCAGCCCGAGTTCGTCCATTGAGGGCACTTGCTCGCGCACATGTCGCAGCACCATCGCGTCCGCACCCCTGGTCCGATAGGCATTGACGCGAAAGCGTCCAGCACCTTCCAAAGTCAGGGCGAAATCACAATCATGCTGCTGCCGGAAGGCGACACGATCAGCTTCCGCGGTCAGGGCCTGGTCAACCAGATCCGCCGAGTCCTGCTCCGTCAGCTCAGGCAGGTCCAGAGGGTAGAGCTGCCCAGTCACCCGCAGTAGCGGCGGATTCCCAGGTCGGATGTGCACATCGGAAGCACCATGGGCGATTGCCGCCTCCAGAATCGCGCGCAGTTGCGGCCGGGCGAGCACCTTGCTCTGAGCTGCCTGGAGAGCCTCGGCGATAGGCGCACCGTCGGCCAGGGCTGCGCCGTGGATCTGGGCAACGGGCGCAGTCATGTTCTGAGTTTCGGCCCAGTTCCCGCTGATCGGCACTCACAGGAATCCCGAGGCAGTTCCCTTCACGGCAAATCCAGCCGATACCCAGCGCGAAGAGCTGAGGGAGGGCATGCATGAGCAAGGCCGGCTTCAGCCTGGTTGGGCTCGACATCGGGACCAGCGGCGTACGAGCGGTGGAACTGCGCTCATCGCGCAAGGACCCTGCGCCACATATCAGTCGGGCAGCATGGATCGATCTGCCGCCTGGCGTGTTCGACGAAGGAGTGCTGCTTGACCCCGAGGCATTGACGAAGGCACTCAAGCAAGTGTGGCGTCACGGTCGTTTCACACGGCGAAAGGTGGCTTTTGCCGTGCCCGCAGCCAGCGTTCTCACCCGGCAGATCGATCTGCCGTGGATGAATCCTTCAGATTTCCGATCTGCTCTGCGTTACCAGGTCATGGATGCACTGCCTATGGACATTGACTCGGTTGAACTCGACTATCACCTGCTCGAGCGGCTGGCTCACACAGATGCCAAGGGGCATGCCGTCGATGAGAACCGCATCCTGGTCGTAGCTGCCGAACGTGAGCAGACCAGCGCGATTGCTCAAGCCATCCGCGATGCCAACCTCGAGCCCGTGATCGCCGATCATGCGCCATTGGCCTTGATCCGATCCCTATGCAATGGCCAAATCCCCAGTGACGTGCGGGCGAAGGCCATTGTCGACATCGGTGCGCAGCAGATGACGGTAGTCGTCCATGCGCAGGGACAGCCGCTATTCATCCGGGTCCTGAGCCCCGCCGGCGGATCTGTGGCTACCGATGCCATCGCAGCCGAGCTCGGCGTTGATCAAGAGGAGGCCGAGCATCTCAAATGTGCGACGGATCTCAACGTGCCCGCGCCCGTGCTGGTGCCCGTCGCGGAGTCGAGCGTGTTCAGTGCACCATTCGACAGTCCACTGCCCGTGGAGCGCGCGCAAGCATCGCAAGTAGTGGCGTCGGCCAATGCCTGGGCCAGTTCTGTTGTCACCGAGATTCGCAATTCCTTGGACTACTACCTCTCCGGCGAGCATGCCTTGGCCATTGCTGAACTGACCTTCGTCGGGCGGGCTGCAAACATGCCGGGTCTGGTTGAACGCGTCGCGACGCAACTGCCATATCCAATTGCGCCCGCACTGCCCTGGATGGGCCTGGCAGGCGGAGAACGGCTCAAGCAGCAGCCAGTCGATGCTCAACTTGCCTTGGCCATCGGGCTGGCGACAGCGAGGATCCAATGAGCGCAGATACCAGTTGGCGCAACAAGAGCATCAGTGAGCTCTTCACACGATCCCCGCAGACCTCGAACCTGCATGACTCCGACCAGTTGGTGATGCCCCAGGTGAACCTGTTGCCAGCATCGATAACTGCAAGCATCGCCCTGCGAAAGGTCCGCAGGGCAGCACTCATGGGCAGCACGGTGATCCTTCTGGTCGCCGCACTCGTCTGGGCGCTGCAGATCCCAGCGATTCGTGCCTCGCAGGACTCACTCGCGCAGGCACAGGCCACCAACATCGATGAGCAGGCTCAGGTGCAGGCGCTGGCACCCATCGCTCAGATGGTGACGCAGATCAAGCGACAGGAGGGCTTGGTCAACACCACGATGGCGGCCCAGCCCAAAGCGGCGGTCATCTATCGGCGGCTGCTATCAGCTGCGGCAAGCGCAGGATCGCCTGCGATCCGATTCACCACGATGGGCATTGAGTACAGTGCCGCCTCGGCATCAGGCAGGACAGAGTCGGCATGCCCAGACCCCAACCCATTCGTCAAGCGACTCTCCATCGGCTGCGTAACGTTCAGCGCAACAGCGCGCAGCCGCGCACATGTCTCCCGCCTGCTCGTGATGCTCGGAAGGGATCCCTTGTTCGTGGGTCCCTATGTGAACAGCTCCATGCTTGCCAGCGCATCGAGCGCGGGTCAGCAGTCCGTCTCGTTCACAGGGACAGTGGGGATCTCCCCTGCAGGACTGGCAACCCCATTGACCAAGGAGCAGGCAACGCTGCTACTCCATCCGCCAGCTGACCCTGCCACCGCAACGGAGGGTGGACAGTGAGAAGCCTCAGCAAAGTCCAGCTTTCTGTCATCCTGTCGTGCGCTGGGATCGCCTTGCTGACATTCCTGCTCTGGACATTGGTGCTCTCACCAAGGATTGCCACCGCACAGGAGCTCAAGACACAGACAGAGCAGGTCCAATCAGCGAATATCGCCTTGGTGAAGAGACACCAGGAGATCCTGGCACTCGGCGAGCAAGCACCGCAGCTCGCTCTGGAAGCGCAACGACTGTTCTCACGAATGCCGGAGTCCGCTCAGCTACCCGATGTCCTGCGGCAGATCACTGCGGCCGCCGAGCGTGCAGGCATCAGTTCTCGCAACGTGCAGGTGATCAACGCGACGATTCCCCAGAGTGTGGACAGCAAGGACGGATCCCCAGTACCTGCAACGGCGACGGCTGCAGTTGACGTCGGGGTGCATCTGGCCACTATGACCATTGAGGTCACCGTGACCGGAACCAACACACAACGCCTCGCATTTCTGACTTTGCTCCAGGTCTTGGATCGCGGCCTCCTCATCACGGGCACCAGCGCTGTGAGCGATGGCGTGAATCCCAATGCCGGCACGCTGACCGTGACCGGAACGATGTTCGTCCTGGAATCCCGGCTCCCAGACCTGGTCGCGACAGCGCAGGAGATCATCCAGGAAGCCCATCAGGATGCCAAGGACTCCGCGACAGCGAGCTAACTGCCCAAGGCCGGAAGGACCGTCAGGAAGCGCGTGCCATCTGGTTCGCCGAGCCCACGAGCCAGCGCTTCTCGGACCGTGACCACAGCTGCGTAGAAGTCTTCAGGAAGTCCTCTGAGCTCACTCATCGCGCATGTGCCAAGCTCCCAGCGAAGCTCCACCGTCCAGAGTCCATGGTCGCCCACGACCTCGGCAGATTCGACAAGGTAGGCCTCAAGCGAGAGAACATCGCTCTGATAGGACAAACCGGCGGCCGACTGATCCTCAGCGCGCTCATGGGCCACAAGGGCCTGCAGCATCAAATCGTCGGCATCGCGTCTGCGACGGGTGCAGAACTGCGCCGATGAAACCCCCTGCAGGCGCGCGCGCGCTCCATTGCGCATCTCCTCTCGCGTGGGCGCCCCGACTGAGGCCAGATACGTGATGTCCGGCAGCCGCGCCGTGACATCCATCGCCAAGTCTCGAGGAAGGGCGCGGAACAACTGCTCGCGCACCCGCAACTGCAAGTCCGCCACCGATTCGTCCCCGATGGTGTCAGGGAGGGTCGGATCGAAAGCCGACAGCAGGGTCTGGGCTTCGGCGAAGTACTGCCGGATCAGAGCCTTGCGACCAAGAACCACACGCTCGAACAAACTGGTCTGCATCAGCGAGATATCCGCCCCCCACGCGAAGATGAGCGCGCTGAGCGCCTCACCTGCCGCAGCCTGACGACGAGAGGCCCGTTCAAAGATGCGGGCACGGTGCAGAGTCTGGGAATAGATCGCATCGGCGGAGGACCGATCACCGTTCAGCACTGGACTCCCACCCTTGGACCACTCAATGGTACGTGGCCATCGGGTGGCAATCGGTCCGAAACCCATCCTGAGACTTCAGGGCCGCGGAAGGTGGGTGATGTCTGCGATGCGCCGTCGCATGCACTTGCTCCCGAAAGGTACGCAGTCGGAGGCCGGATTCACACTGATCGAAGTCATGGCCGCGATGGTCATCTTCGCAGCCCTGTCCACGGTCGTCTTCTCGATCCTGGTGCAGTCGCTCAAGACGACACACGAGAGTTCGCAGCGTGTGATCGCAGCAAATCTGGCCCAATCCCACATCGAATCTCTGCGCTTGGTCGGCACGACTGGCATTGCGCCCGGTGTGACGGCAGCGACGCCGGTCGGCAGCAACAGCGACTTCAGCATCTCCACGACGGCGAACTGGGTCGGCCTTGGGCAATCGACCAGCGCGTGCTCGGCCGCCCAGCCCGGCCAGGCCTACATGCGCATTCACGTTGAAGTCACTGGTCCACGACTCAGCTCGCCAATCGCTACTGACGCCATCATCGAACCGGAGACTGCGATCTCTTCGGCCGGAACTGGTGCTGCTGCAATTTCGGTGATCGATCAACTCGGCGCGCCAGTCTCTGGGATCAGAGTTACCGGCCTGGACAGCGCACATCCCACGAACTCCTTCTCCTACACCGTTGGCGCCGATGGCTGCTTGTATGTGCCACAACTGATTCCCACAGGTTCACTCGTGGTGTCAGTGACCGGACCGATCTCTCCGGACTACGTTGCTCAGACTCCGACGGGCGCGACGTCGACAGTGCCCATCACGGCAGGGAGTCTGGCACGACCGACCTTCTCATTCGCCCCGGCGGCCGATATCGAGTTCGAGGGAACCCTTCCCAACTATCCCGTGGCTGTGGGGACCCCCGTCACATGGAGCCTGAACCAAACCGGAGCCTCAGTGCAATCAGGTGCTATCGGCACGGTGATCGCGGGGCTGTGGCCCGCCACCGTAGGATTCCATGCATGGCTCGGTGACTGCACCGATGCCGATCCGCAGTCGTACTCGACCATTCCCCAGTCATTCTCACTCACGCCCGCAGGCACGACGACGGCTCGTCTGGATGCACGACCGGTCAAGATTCGCGGGCTCACCGCGAGCACTCAGGTCACCGCCCGTCATGTCGGAACCGGAACGGGGTGCACGGTGGCCAACCTGGATCTGGGCCAGTCCGACAGCCAGGGGATTGTGCACACCGGCTTGCCCAGTGGGCTGTGGTCCTTCACCGCCGCGGGACAGACCCAGGAGTTGACCCAGCCTCTTTCGCCACCCGCCCCCGGTGATGAGGAAGTGCCAACAGTCGTCAATTTCACCTTGGCGGACCTCGATCACCCATCAGCAAGTCCCACACCAACGCCCACTCCAACGGCCACCCCATGAGGAGAGACAGGGCTACCGATGCCGGCTTCACACTGATCGAGCTGATCGTGGCCATCGGGGTGTTCGGCACCCTGATGGCTGTCGTCGGCGGCGCAACCCTCGCCGCGATGACAGCCATCAGGGACACCACATCGTCATCACAGGTGCAGCAGGAATCGCAGAATGCCATGGAGTGGACCAGTCAACTGCTGAGGTACGCAGACCTGCCAACGGGCCAAAGCAATGCCGTTCCGACGGCTGGCGCCAGCACTCTCACTCTGTACACCTATGCAAGTGCCGGCCCCAAGAACGACGTTCCCTACCGCATCATTTTGGGAGTCAATGCCAATCTCGATGGCACGCGGACGGTGTACGCCGACGCATTCACCCCCATCAAGGTCGCGGCCGGATGGACCTGGGCCACAACAGCAAACCGCCGTCGCCTGCTGACAGTGTCCAACGGCACCGGCAGCCCCTTGACTCTTGCTTACTACGCCTGTGACCCGACGACCTCCTGCAGTACCACTCGGCACCAACTCACGACCCCCGTGACGCCGGGCGTCCTGCCGATCACTGCTCCCGAAGTGCTCGAATCCATCAGCGTCTCCATCGGTGACCCAGCCCAGCCGGCGAGCATGCTGACCCAACGCGTCGAGCTGGTGANNGCCAGTAGCGATGCAACATGCATCAAAGGACGAAGGGGCGGCAATGATCGCCGTCATTGCCTGGGGCCTGCTGATGATGGGACTTGTTCTCGTTGTCTCTCAATCGGTCATCAACCAGATCCGCCCATCGGTGCACAGCGAACAGTCCTACGCAGCGCTCGCCGCTGCCGAATCCGGACTGGCGGACATCCAGGCGCGCCTTCACGTGGGAACTCTCAGTGCACTCATCGCGGATACGACCAATGCTGCTCTCGCAGGGTGGACCCCGGTGCCCGGAGGCGGCGACGACAGCGAGTTCACCTACGCCATCGATGCAAGCAAGGCCGGCTCGGTGGGCGAGATCAGGGCTTTCTCATCTGGTCGCTCCGGAGGCCAGACCCGAACCGTGGAGGCAGTCCTCACCAAGCGGTCGACCCTGGACTACACCTACATGAGCGATATCGAGACCTCCTCACCAGATCTGCCCGGCGCCTACTCAACGGCAGCGAACAGCGGTGGCAGTGGTCGTACCGCGCAGGAGCTCGCTCGGGAACTGTGCGCCCGGCGCTGGTATGAGCCCGGTGCGGTGTCGGTGAACAGTTCTGGAGTCCTCAGCAGCGGCAACCAGCGCAACTACCGCTTCTGCCAGTGGGCCGGCATCTATGCGTCTGAACGCCTGGTCGGTCGCCTCCACACCAATGATGTCTGGCGATTGGAGGGTGTCAATCTTTCAGCAACGATTGGGGCTGGCAACATCAGCTCCTCGTGCCGCACCACAAACGAGGGCTTGACCGCAGGAGAAGTCGGCTGCCCCACCAGTCGGCGATACATCCTGACCAGCGTCGGCGGCGGCGCAAGCACGTGGTCCTCATCCTCGACCTCGTACCAAGGTGATGCATGGAGGCCGTCTTCCGGTACCGATAACACCCTGCGCAATCCCAGCTACGACTCCGTCCTGGACCTGCCGCCGAGTCCTGCATTGCTCAAGCA
>DNXA01000106.1:3618-5253 GCA_003506065.1 Actinomycetota bacterium | reverse complement strand
CGCTTGTAATCCTTGGGCATCACCTTGGTGAAGCGACCAAGCCCGGTGATCCAGTCCTCCAGGAGCAGATGGGCCACTGACGATTGCGTTGCCTCGTAGTGCTTCTGCAGGATCTCGTGCAGTTCCTCAGCATCCATGGAGCTCAACGGATCCAGATCGATCATCTCCGGGTTGACCTTGTCTGGGTCCAGGTCAAGCACGTACGCGATTCCGCCAGACATGCCCGCACCAAGGTTGCGTCCGGTTGCGCCCAGGATTACGACACGACCACCGGTCATGTACTCGCATGCATGATCACCGACGCCTTCGACAACAGCGATGGCACCTGAGTTGCGGACACAGAAGCGCTCCCCGGCCCGGCCCCGCAGGAAGATCTCACCGCGAGTCGCGCCGTAGCCGATGACATTGCCGGCGATGATCTGCTCGGCTGCCACGAACTGCGCCGCACGATGCGGACGCACCACGATGCGACCACCCGACAGTCCCTTGCCGACGTAGTCGTTGGCATCGCCCTCAAGGCGCAAGGTGATGCCGCTGGGAAGGAAGGCTCCGAAGGATTGACCGGCCGAACCGATGAAGGTCAGATCGATGGTGCCATCGGGCAGTCCGTCGCCACCGTGATGACGAGTGACTTCAGCGCCAAGCATGGTGCCGACCGTTCGGTTCACATTGCGCACGGTCAGTTGCGCGCGCACCAACTCGCCGTCGTTGATCGCCGGCTGGCAGATCTCGATGAGCTGGTTGTCGAGTGCGAGATCAAGACCATGGTTCTGCTTGATGGTCGCGTGCCGAGGTGAGCCCTCAGCGACCCGGGGCAGCTCAAGGATTGGCGAAAGATCCAGCCCAGCGGCCTTCCAATGGCTGACGGCCTTCTTTGTGTCGAGCATCTCCACCTGGCCGATGGCCTCATCGAGGGTCCGGAAGCCAAGCTGGGCGAGCAGTTCGCGCACCTCAAGGCCGATGAACTCGAAGAAGTTCTCCACGAATTCGGGCTTGCCNNTCCAGGTGACACACCCGCATCATCACGCAGCCCATGACCACCAGCGGAGCAGTGGCGAAGCCGTACTCCTCAGCGCCAAGAAGGGCGGCGACCATGACGTCGCGACCAGTCTTCAACTGTCCGTCGGTCTGCACCACGATGCGGTCGCGCAGCCCATTCATCATCAGCGTCTGCTGAGTCTCGGCCAGGCCCAGTTCCCAAGGAGTGCCCGCGTGCTTGAGGCTGGTCAGCGGCGAAGCACCCGTGCCACCGTCGAAGCCAGAGATGAGCACGACATCGGCATGCGCCTTGGAAACTCCGGCCGCAACTGTGCCGACGCCCACTTCTGACACGAGCTTGACGTGCACGCGCGCGTACTTGTTGGCATTCTTCAAGTCGTGGATCAATTGCGCGAGATCCTCGATTGAGTAGATGTCGTGGTGGGGCGGTGGCGAGATGAGCCCGACGCCTGGCGTGGAGTAGCGGGTCTTGGCCACCCACGGATAGACCTTGTGACCTGGCAGCTGTCCGCCTTCACCGGGCTTGGCGCCCTGGGCCATCTTGATCTGGATGTCATCAGAGTTGACCAGATACTCACTGGTGACCCCGAATCGACCCGAGGCCACCTGCTTCACAGCAGAGCGCTTTGAATCGCC
>DNXA01000106.1:784-3555 GCA_003506065.1 Actinomycetota bacterium | reverse complement strand
CGAGCCATAGGACATCGCGCCCGTGGAGAAGCGCTTGACGATCTCCGAGACCGGCTCGACCTCTTCGATGTCGATCGATTCGCGAACGCCGTCGCGGAACTCAAAGAGTCCGCGCAGGGTCATGAGTCGCTCGGACTGCTCGTTGACCTCATTTGTGTACTGCTTGAAGACGTCGTACCGCTTGTTGCGCGTTGCGTGCTGAAGACGGAAGACGGTCTCGGGGTTGAACAGATGCAGTTCACCCTCACGACGCCACTTGTACTCGCCACCGACGTTGAGCGTGCGGTGCGCAGGTGAGATGCCGCTTGGGGGGAAGGCGATGTCGTGGCGATCGGCAACTTCCTGCGCGAGCACGTCGATGCCCACGCCACCGAGCTTTGAGCTGGTGCCTGCGAAGTAGGCCTCGATGACCTCTGGCCCGAGCCCGACTGCCTCGAAGATCTGCGCACCGCGATAGGAGGCCACTGTGGAGACACCCATCTTCGACATGACCTTCAAGATGCCCTTGCCCAGCGCCTTGATCAGGTTGCGCGTTGCCTTCTCAGGAGAGACATCTTCGATGACACCGCGACGAACCATGTCCTCGACGGTTTCAAGTGCGAGATAGGGATTGACGGCCGCAGCTCCGTAGCCCACCAGCAAGGCGACGTGGTGCACTTCGCGGACATCGCCAGCCTCGACAATCAGGGTGACCATCGTGCGGGCCTTGGTGCGCACCAGGTGGTGATGCACAGCAGAAGTCAGCAGCAGGGTTGGAATCGGAGCGCGATCAGCGTCACTGTCGCGGTCGGACAGCACGATGAATCGCTTGCCCTCGCGAATGACGGAATCAACTTCGTGGAAGATCTCTGTGAGCCGGTTTGCCAGCGCCTCACCACCACCTGCGACGTCGTACAGGCCCTCGATCTCCGCAGCAGCGAAGCCGGGCATGTTCCCGTCATCATTGATGTGCAGAATCTTGGCCAGCTCGTCGTTGTCGATCACCGGGAACGGCAGCACGACCTGATGGCAGTGGCCCGGCGAGGCCTCCAGCAGATTGCCTTCGGATCCGATGGTGCCGTGCAAGGAGGTGACGATCTCCTCACGGATGGCATCCAAGGGCGGGTTGGTGACCTGTGCGAACAGCTGATGGAAGTAGTCGAAGAGCAGCCGCGGACGTGCCGACAGCACGGCGATTGGAGTGTCGGTTCCCATCGAGCCGATGGCCTCAGCACCTGTGCGCGCCATCGGATCAAGCAGGATCTTCAGTTCCTCCTCGGAGTAACCGAAGGTCTGCTGACGCCGAATGACTGATCCTGAGGTGTGCATGATGTGCTCGCGCTCAGGAAGTTCCTCGAGGTGAACCATGCCCTCATCGAGCCAGACCTGATACGGCTCAGCAGCAGCGAGCTCGGCCTTGATCTCATCGTCCTCGATGATCCGCCCGGCCACGGTGTCGACCAGGAACATCAGGCCCGGCTGCAGCCGACCCTTGCGCACGATGGTGGCCGGATCAAGATCCAGGACACCGGCTTCGGATCCGAGCACCACAAGTCCGTCGTCGGTCACCCAGTAGCGACCCGGGCGCAGACCATTGCGGTCAAGAACGGCTCCGATGATGCTGCCATCGGTGAAGCAGACGTTTGCAGGTCCGTCCCAGGGCTCCATGAAGGTGGAGTGGAAGGCGTAGAACGCCCGACGTGCTGGGTCGATTGACGGATGGTTCTCCCAGGCCTCCGGGATCATCATCAGCACCGCGTGTGGCAATGAGCGTCCACCGAGGTGAATGAGCTCGAGCACCTCATCGAAGGATGCGGAGTCTGAGCCACCATTGGTGCAGATCGGGAAGAGCCGAGTCAGATCCCCGGGAATGAGCTCGCTCTTGAGCATCGCCTCTCGTGCACGCATCCAGTTGCGGTTGCCCTGCACCGTGTTGATCTCGCCGTTGTGGGAGATGAATCGGTACGGATGCGCCAAGGGCCATGAGGGGAAGGTGTTGGTCGAGAAGCGCGAGTGCACCAGGGCCAGGGGCGAGGCCACCCGCTCATCGGAGAGATCGGGGTAGAAGGGCTCCAACTGGCCCGTGGTGAGCATGCCCTTGTAGACGATCGTGCGAGCTGACAGCGAGGGAAAGTAGACCGTCGCATCGCGCTCAGCGCGCTTGCGCAGGGCAAATGCACGGCGATCAAGCTCAATGCCGCTGAGGGAATCATCATCGGCTGCAACGAACAACTGCTCGAAGACGGGCATCACACTGCGCGCTGTGTAGCCCACCAGGGACGGATCCGTGGGCACTGGACGCCAGCCGATGACCCGCAAGCCCTCGGTTTGCGCGATTGCCGCGATTGACGCCTTCACGTCAGCAAGCTCAGTTGGATCAGTGGGCAGATAAGCCATGCCAGCGGCGTAGAAGCCAGCCGGCGGCAGATCAAAATCAAGCACCGCGCGGAAGAAGGCGTCCGGAATGCTGAACAGGATGCCCGCACCGTCGCCACTGTCCGGCTCGGCCCCGGAGGCTCCACGGTGCTCGAGGTTCACCAGCGCAGTGAGCGCCTTGGCAACGATGTCGTGTGAAGGAATGCCTGTGAGCGTTGCCACAAAGGCAACACCACAGGCGTCATGCTCGAACTTCGGGTCGTAGAGGCCAGATGCTGCAGGAAGGGAGCTGGGAAACATCGAGCAAATCCAATCGTCGTAGCCGTGCTATGCGCCCATGGGCGTACAGACTGATCGGGACGACATTGGCCCAACGAGGGAAAATACTACTCGGTCGCGACCACTGCTTCTCGCCC
>DNXA01000106.1:0-626 GCA_003506065.1 Actinomycetota bacterium | reverse complement strand
GGGTGGAAGGTGGCGAACTGCTCGTAGCCGGCCGGCCGGTGGGCCAGGTCGATCTCCAGCCCCCAGGGCAGGGTCGTCGGGGAGCCGAACAGCTCCTGGTTGAAGTAGTTCCCCAATCGGCCGATTGCCTGGGCCAAAGCGATGCCCGGTGCGATGGCATCGGCCACGGGTAGCAGTGCCACCCCTTGGCGACGAGCACCGATCCAGGCGCCGACTGCGCCCAGGGCAACTGCCCCCCAGATGCCCAGTCCACCGTCCCAGATCCGTATCGCCCCGGAGAATCCAGAACCGCCGGGACCGAAGTACAGCTGGTGATCGGAAATCACGTGATAGAGCCGACCCCCGACAATGCCGAACGGCACCGCCCAGATCGCGATATCGGTGATGGTGCCGGAGTTCCCGCCCCGAGCGACGTACCTCTTGTTTCCCAGCCAGACCGCCACAACGATGCCCAGGATGATGAACATCGCGTAGGCGCGGATCGGAAGCGGGCCCAGATTCCAGACTCCCTGCTCAGGGCTTGGAATGAAACTCGGGAGATGGGGCACCGATCAGCTGGTGGTTGCGCTGGCAACAGCGGCGTCGAGCTTGGCCTTGTCGGCCAGCACGTCATTGGGAACCACCAC
>DNXA01000159.1:168-18559 GCA_003506065.1 Actinomycetota bacterium | reverse complement strand
GGTCGGTGATACCCAGGCTGGTCAGCTCCTTTGCCATGGCCATCACGCTTCCACCGCGCCAGACCCCGCATTCCACGAAATCACCGGCAAGGCCGGCATCGGTGACGTAGCGCACGGCTCCGACCAGGCTCCACAGTCGCTCGGCGCTGGTCATGGTGAAGGGGCGGAGGGAGGCGATCAGCGCGGCATCGGCGGCAGTGGCCTCAACGGGCAGTCGCGTGCCGATGCTGCTCACTCGTGACACCTGCAGCCCCAGTCGACGGGCGACCGAATCAACCACCCGCTCGTAGGTTTTCATCGAAAGATCATCCCATCCCATGCATGGACATCTGGATGATTGGCGGCGGTTCGACTTGGAGGCAGTCGCCGGCAGTCAGCACCGCGCGCTGGCGCAGGGCGATGAGGGCAGCGTTGAGTTTGAAGTCGATGGGAATCACCGGATCCATCGGCAGCTGTGCGAACTCATCGACGATCGCGCTGAGCAGCTCGGCCCGGTAGGCGATGGCGCATACCGTGTTGGTGATCGGCCGTTCGGCCTGCTGGATCTGGCGACTGATGTGCCCCCGCCAGGGCAGGTCAGTGGCGGACAGCAGATGGCCGGTGCCGAGCTCAGCGGTCTGGAAGGAGGCAGACAGGTTGACGTACTTCGAGCCGTGGACACCGTGGCTGCTATCGAGGAGTCCGGCAAGCCCATCCGCCAGGTCCTCGATGTCTGCTGCCGAGCCGTCATCTTCAATCACCAGCACCCACGATGCGCCGGAAGCCAGGCCCTGCTGCCACAACTGCAGATGCGAGAGCTCGATATTGACCAGGCGCCGCACAGCAGCCTTCGAAGTGGCCGTGAAGCTTGGCCTCAGGGACTGCATGGTGAGCTTGAAGTGCCGGGCAAGGAAGGTGAACGAATCCCTCGCGCGGGTGAGCCAGCCGCCCTGCCCGAGGTAGTCCTTCCAAACCTGCTCGAATTGCAGGCTCGCGCGCGGTGAGCGCTTGGCCACCTGCGGCGTGATGTCCAGGACGGCCGGAGTCCACGCGTCCTTGGTGTTGACCTTCATCTGGCAGGTGAATCCACGCTTGTCCAGTGCCCTGCTGAGGGAGGCAGCCAGGCCTTCGAGACCCTGATTAACTGGGAAACGGGTGCCTTCATGGCTGACAACGCCAATGAACAGTTCGGTCACGTTTCTCCAAGAACTCGGATTTGGGGGGACACCGGTACGTTATCCGCTGTGAGTGGGAGATCCGAGCGGCTGCCGAACGAGCCGGACAATTCCCACAACGGCCTCTCGGTGGCCGATTTCGAGAACCCGGGCGTGTTCACCTCCATCCGGCAGGCGGTGGAGCTGCTGCCCCGCGAGAAGCGCAAGCTACTCTTCCTGGCCGCTGCGATTCAGGTCTCCCTGGGGCTCCTGGACCTCATTGGCATCGCGCTGGTCGGACTCGTGGCGGCCGTGGCCGTCTCTGGCATCAGCCTGACTGGGCTGCCGTCCTGGGCCGAGAACCTGCTCGACAAGTTCGGCCTCGCCGACCTCACGGTCTCCCAGCTCACCGTGCTGATCGCCGTCAGCGCCGTGCTGATCCTGATCCTGAAGACAGTGCTGTCGGCCCTGATGTCCCGGCGCGTGATTCGCTTCCTGGCCAACCGCCAACGCGATGTCTCGGTCCGCCTGGCGCAGGAGTTCCTCACTCGTCCGCTTGTTGATGTGCAGCGCTGGACGACTTCTGAGGCTGTCTATGCACTCGGCTCCGGTGTGGGTGCGGCAACAGTGTCGCTCCTGGGCTCGGGCATCACCATTGCCTCGGAAGTCTTCCTCTTTGCGATTGTCGGCATCACCTTGTTCTTCTACGACCCGATCCTGACCATCACGGCGATGGGCTTCTTCGGCATCGTTGTCATCGGCCTTGGACGCCTGCTCAATCGTTGGACTCAGCGCAACGCGCAAATCATCACGGACAGCTCCATCAGCACCCTGACTGCTGTTTCTGAGGCACTGTCGACCTATCGCGAGACAACCGTGCTGAATCGACGCGATCTCTACATCGGCCGCTATGAGCGCATCGTCGGCAACTACGCCACGGCAACGGCGAACTCCGCGTACATCATGGAGATCCCCAAGTACGTCCTGGAGGCGGCGCTGTATCTGGGCGTGCTGCTGCTCGGCGTGATCCAGTTCCTCACCAAGGACTGGACTGCAGCGGCAGCGACGACGGCCCTGTTCCTGGCCGCTGGCTCACGAGTCGTGCCGGCACTGCTGCGCCTGCAGGGCGCAGCGATCACCATTCGCAATGCCTCAGTCCAAGCCCAGCCCACCTTCTTCCTTGCTGCCTATCTGCGCAGCAAGGGCATGGACTCATCAGTGCCAGCAGCTGACCGGATGACCGCCGACAAGGTGCATGCCCATATCGCCAATGGCTACCCAGACTTCGATGCCACCGTGATCGTCACGGATGTCTCGATGACCTACACCGATGCGCTGGCTCCTGCATTGCAGGATGCGAACTTCACCGTGCACACAGGCCAGTCCGTTGCGCTCGTCGGCTCCACGGGGGCGGGCAAATCCACCCTCGCCGACGTGGTGCTTGGCGTCATGGAGCCGCAGTACGGATTCGTGACGATCAGCGGAGTCAGCCCGCGAGAGGCGATCGACCGCTGGCCCGGAGCCATCGCCTATGTTCCGCAGGCGGTTGCCCTCGTTGAGGGAACCGTGCGCGAGAACGTCGCCCTAGGGCTGCCGCGCGAGCTCATTGACGATGTCCTGGTCTGGGAGGCACTGCACCGCGCTCACCTTGCGGACTTCCTGACGCAGAGCCGCGAGGGCCTGGAGACCAAGATCGGGGAGCGCGGATTCCGGCTCAGTGGCGGCCAGCGCCAGCGCCTAGGGATCGCGCGGGCGCTCTACACCCGGCCCAAGCTGCTCGTGCTCGATGAGGCCACCAGCGCTCTTGATGCGGAGACTGAGCAGTCGATCGTGCAGACACTGGATGAGCTCGAAGGCGAGGTCACGACCATCACGGTCGCGCACCGCCTTGCCACGGTGCGTCGCGCCGACCAGCTGATCTACCTCGAAGGCGGGCGCATCATCGCTCAGGGCTCATTCGCCGAAGTGCGCAATGAGGTGCCTGACTTCGACCGCCAAGCCGCACTTCTTGGGCTGTAGATGACTGACGAGAAACCGCTCGCGTACACCGTGGCTGACATCTCAGCCGTGGTCTGCACGCTGAACTCCATCAGCAGCATTGAGCAGTGTCTGGCCAGTCTGCGTGCTGCGGGTGTCGGCGAGGTCATTGTCGTGGATGCCACCTCGACTGACGGCACCTACGCGATTGCCGAGCGGATGGCAGATCTCGTGCTGACTGATCCGGGGCACGGCCTTGGCGCCGCACGAAACCTGGGCATCGCCCGCACGAGCAAGCCGCTCATCTTGAACATGGGCTCGGACAATCTTGCTGCGCCGCATGCGCTGGAGCGCATGATCGCTGTGCTGTCGGACTCATCCGCACACAATCTGCGGGGAGTCAGCGCGCAGACGCTGATCGATGGCGACAGCTACCTGGCGTCGGGATTGAATGCCTGGCGTCGCGGACGCTTCCTGGTCGGACCAGCTGCTGTCATCGGCACCCCCACCCTGTTCATCGGTGACACCCTGCGCGCGCATCCCTATGACTCCTCGCGTCGCTTCTCGGATGACTCTGAACTGTGCGAACGCTGGACTCGGGAGTTCGCAGCCAGCTTCGCGATCACCGATGCGATTTTCTATGAGATCGGCAAGACCTCCTGGGATGAAATTCGCGTCCGCTGTCGGATGTACGGAATCTCCGACTACGAGGTCTTCGCCGATGGCAATGCGTCAGGATGGTCCGCGCAGCGCAAGGCCCAGTCATTGCTCCATCCCGCGCGGGTGGATCTGGTGCATCCATTGCGGAACCTGAAGCCGGTCGATGCGGCAAAGGCCCTGCCGTTCCTGCTGGCATTCACGGCAATGCGATACGAGTCCTGGGCAACCAGGGCATTGCGCTCACGCGGGGCCGCTGGCTCGGACGCGGCTCAGTGAGAGTCGGACACCAGCTGACGAAGCGCCAGTCGATCGGCGAATGCCTGTCGCACGCCCTCAGCCTGGCTGGGCAGCTCATAGCCCAGGAGCGCGGCGGTCGCTTCAGTGGCAAGGCTGAGGTCGCGCGTGCGTGAGACCTCACCTGCAGTGCCAGTGCTGACTGCCGCCGAGATCATCGCGGGGTTCTCATCCCACACGGCCGCCACCAACTGGCCGAATGCAAACTTGCTGATGGCGTCACGGGCAACCGCGTGCACGACCCCGGCAACGCTGCGCTCATTGAGATCCCAGAGCACCTGCATCAGGTCCTGGGCGTAGATGGAACTCACGATGTAGTCAGTGAAGCCATCCACCGGTGTCCCGCTGGTCAGGGCATTGACGAAGAACTCCAGTATTGAACGAGTGCCGCTTGGACTCCAGCCGAAGAAGTTCGTGCGCGCGACCATTGCACCGGGATGGGCGTCCAGAACGGCCATCTCGCCGAGCAGCTTGGTTCGGCCGTAGACCGAGAAGGGGTTGGCGGAGTCATCTGGCAGGTAGCCGCCGGTGCCGCCCTCGAACACCGCATCCGTTGAGACCTGGATCAGCCGCGCCCCGATCTCGGCAGCGCTCTGGGCAAGGTTCTGCGCGCCCTCAACATTGACGCGATGCGCGAGGGTGGGATCGCTCTCACACAGCTCATGGCTGGCGATGGCTGCGGTATTGAGGATCACGTCCGGGCGGACTCCGCGAATGACGCGCGTGGTCGCCCTCGGGTCGGTGATGTCCAGTTGCAGGATCTGGGTGAAGGCTGGGTGCTGGTCTGCATGCCGAGCCGTGCCGACGACGTGCGCTCGCTCAGACAGCCAGACCCCGGCATTGCGGCCCAGGAATCCGTTGGCTCCCGTGATGAGCCACAGTGGTCGGCGGCTCATATCCCCAGGTCATTGAGCACCGTGCGGAGCTGATCCACATCAAGCCATTGATCGTTGGTGTCCGAGGTGTACGCGAAGTCATCGGGAACGCTCTCGCCCTCTGCTTCGTGGAAGCCACCCCACATGGCCAGGTATGGCTGAACGATGTAGCGATCCGGACGCTTGACTGTCCGACGCGCATCCTCCCGGGAGATCATCTCCTCGTGCAGCTTCTCGCCCGGTCGGATGCCGACATCGACCAGTGGCGCCCCGGGGGCAAGCGCCTCTGCGAGATCCACGACGCGCATGCTGGGAATCCGAGGCACGTACAGCTCGCCGCCGGACATGTCAGCGAATGAGTCGATGACGAATTCGACTGCTTGCGGCAGGGTGATCCAGAACCGGGTCATCCGGACATCCGTGATCGGAAGTGGCTGACCTGCAGCTGCCAGGTTGCGGAACAGCGGGATGACCGAGCCGCGGCTGCCCATCACATTGCCGTAGCGCACCACCGAGAAGCGGGTGCCGCCTTCGACTGCGTAGTGGTTGCTGGAGATGAAGAGCTTGTCAGCGGTGAGCTTGGTTGCGCCATAGAGGTTGACCGGTGACGAGGCCTTGTCAGTGGAGAGGGCGACGACCTTCTTGACTCCGGCATCCAGGCAGGCCTGAATGACATTCTCCGAGCCGAGGATGTTCGTCTTGACGTATTCCATCGGGTTGTACTCGGCAGTGTCGACCTGCTTTAGCGCAGCAGCGTGGACGACGTAGTCGACACCATGCAGGGCCATGCGCAGTCGATCCTGATCGCGGATGTCGCCGAGGAAGAAGCGGACACGTGGGTCATCACCCCAGGTCTGGCGCATCTCGTACTGCTTGAGCTCGTNNGAAGATGACGATCCGGCTCGGGCTGTGTGATTCGAGCACGCGCGCGAGAAATTCCTTGCCGAAGGATCCAGTGCCGCCTGTGATGAGGATGGACGCGCCTTCAAGGGTGCTCACATGACTCCTCAAGCTCAGGTTCCGTCCGGATTTCGTGCGGTCCAGAGTCTAGCCATCGATGATGCAATCATCGGGGGGTGCAAGCACTGGTGCTGGGAACTGCCCAATGGGGCAATGCCTATGGCGTGACGAACAGCCCAGGGCGCCTGAGCGACGCGGCCATCGCTGAAATCGCCCGTATTGCCCTTGAGTCCGGCATCTCGCAGGTCGACACAGCAGGGGACTATGGGGATGCCGAGCATCGGCTGGCCCCCTGGGCTGCCCGCTTCTCGGTCACGACCAAGGTCAAGGGGAGCTCCGCTGCATCTGTGGCCGATCAGCTGGGTCACAGCCTGGGCGATCTTGGGCTTGAGCGCCTTCGCTGCTGTCTGGTGCATGACTGGCCTTCGCTCACCGATGATCGAGCAGCGCAGGTGGCTGCTGAGCTGCGCGAGCTCCAACAGCAAGGGCTGGTGCAACGGGTGGGGATCTCGGCCTATGACGAGGCCGACCTTCGCCGGGCACGCCTGCTGTTCGATGGCCTTGGAGCAGTGCAGGTGCCGGTGAGCATCCTTGATCGTCGACTCGACGATTCCGACGTGATCGCAGAGCTCGTGGACGCCGAGGTAGAGATCCAGGCGCGCAGTGTCCTGCTGCAGGGCCTGCTTGTGGGCAGCACGAGCAGCGCGCTGGGCGCTCACCCTGATGTCCTGCGCTTCCGAAGCCACTGCTCAGACATCGGGGTGGAGCCGCGTGCCCTCGCCCTGGGATTCATCAGGACTCTTGGCTGGGTCAGCCAGGTTGTGCTGGGGGTGACCTCAGCTGAGGAGCTCTCGCAGATCACCGCCACGTGGGCGGAATCTCCCGAGATCGATCATGAGGGCTTCCGGGGCTCATCGGACCTCGCGCTCATCGACCCCCGCCTGTGGGCCTGAGTGGCCGCGCCGGACTCCGTCAGTGAGGGCAATGGCCAGGGAGTCTGGGAAACTGATCCGGTGAGCGTCCTTGCCATCGTCCAAGCACGCATGACCTCCACCAGATTCCCCGGGAAAGTGCTCGCTGATCTCGCTGGCGAGCCGATGATCCTTCGCCAGCTGGAGCGCATCGGGCGGGCCGAGCGCCTGGACCAGATTGTCGTGGCGACCTCGGACGACCACTCCGATGACCACTTGGCTGCCGTGCTTGAGCAGTCCGGATATGCCGTCGTTCGTGGATCCCTCGATGACGTGCTCAGCAGGTTCATCCTGGCCCTGGACACCTTCCCATCGCCGGTGGTCGTCCGCCTGACCGCCGACTGCCCACTGGCTTCACCATCGGTGATCGATCTCGTGGTCGACTCCTTCCTTGCGCAGCCGGCTGACTACGTCTCCAACACCATGACTCCCACCTACCCTGACGGCCTGGATGTCGAGGTCACCACGGCCGCAGCCCTGAGGAAGGTCGGCCAGCTCTGCGTGGATCCGGCCGAGCGCGAGCATGTGACCCTGGGCATCTATCGGCGGCCTGAGCTCTTCAGCATCGGCAATGTGGCGAGCAGCCAGGACCTCTCGCACCTTCGGTGGACTGTTGACACCCCGGAGGATCTTGAGTTTGTGCGCGGCGTCTACGGCGAGTTGTACGAGCACAATCCGCACTTCGATTTGACTGAGATCATGCTCTATCTCGACCGGCACCCGGAGCGGAGCCGAACAGCAACTGATGCGGCGCGCAATGCTGCGCTGCAGGTACTCAACACTGGAGTGATGAATGTCTAGCCTCGCAGAACGGTATGCGGCCTCGTTGCAGTACCTCGAGCGCGCTGAGCGTTCGATTCCACTTGCCTCGCAGACCTTCAGCAAGTCGCGCACGCAGTACCCGGTTGGCGCTGCACCGCTGTTCGCGCACAGGTCCAAGGGCAGTCACACCTGGGACATCGATGGCAATGAGTACGTCGACCTGGTGAGCTCCCTGGGCGCCGTTGCCCTCGGCTACGACGACGAGGAGATCAACGAGGCTGTCATCCGCCAGATTCGCGATGGCGTCACGCTGAGCCTTGCGCACCCCATCGAGGCGGAGGTTGCCGAACGGCTGATTGCCCTGGTTCCCTGCGCCGAACGAGTGCGATTCGGCAAGAACGGATCGGATGCAACCTCGGCAGCCATTCGCCTCGCGCGCGCCTACACCGGCCGCAGCCACATCATCGTCTGCGGCTATCACGGCTGGCAGGACTGGTACATCGGCAGCACTTCCATGCACAAGGGAGTGCCGCAGGCTGTGCGCGAGCTCACGCATGCAGTCCCGTACAACAGCGTCGAGAGCCTGGAGCAGAAGATCGCCGAGCTCAACGGTGACGTCGCAGCGCTGATCATGGAGCCGATGACCTCCACGTGGCCGCAGGAGAACTACCTGCAGGCCGTTCGCGCGATCACCGAGCAGCACGGCATCGTCCTGGTGTTCGACGAGATGCTCACCGGCTTCCGCTTCGCCCCGGGCGGTGCTCAGGAGTACTTCGGCGTCACCCCAGACCTCGCAGCCTTCGGCAAGGCCCTGGCCAATGGCTTTCCCCTGTCTGCTGTCGTGGGAAAGGCGGAGATCCTGGACCTCATGCCGCAGATCTTCTTCTCGGGGACCTTCGGCGGCGAGACCCTCTCGCTCACTGCCGCGCGCGTGGTGCTGGATCGGATGGCCGGTGGCGCGCCCACTGATCGCCTTGCTGAGCTGGGCGCGACCCTGCTGGCGGCAATCGAGCAGCAGCGCCCGGCGGCCTCTCGTGACTTCCTGTCATTCTCCGGACACCCGGCCTGGATATTCCAGCAGTGGTCCATCGCTGATCCTGAGGTGCTGGCCCAGGCCAAGACCCTGCTCCTGCAGGAGATGCTGCGTCAGGGCGTTCTGGTGCTGAACACCCATGATGTGACAACCGCGTTCACCGATGAGGACCTCGTATTCGTGGCGGCTGCCTACGCCAAGGCCTTGAGCCAGGTGGCCGACGGCCTTGCCGCAGGCGACCTCCGCTCCCGACTGGAATGTGAGCCGATCCGGCCGCTGTTCACGGTTCGTACATGACCGGACCGCTCTCTCGCCCACTTGCGTGGTGGGCGCCGTTCATCGCTGGGCTCTCGTGCTCGTGGTGGGCCTTCCTCGGATGGCTGACCGTCATCCCCAATCAGGACATGCTGTCCGATGCAATCCAGGTGCAGTCCGTCATCCATGCACCGCGGGTGGTGCTGGCCTTCCCGGGGCAGAAGCACGCAGGAACAATTGAGTATCCGCTGCAGATCCTTGCTGAGCTCGCCGCACCGAGCAATTTCTATGCGCACACCGCCCCGCGCATCGCCTTGGCCTTCCTCACCGGCTTCGTCACGGTGAAGCTCTTCCAGACCCTGATGCCCAAGGCACGGCTGTGGGCCTTGCTTATCGCCATCGCCGTTGGGCCGGCAATCATGCACGGCCTGTCCGGCCCCGAAGGCAACGCTGTTGGCGTGTGGTGGTTGGTCGGCAACTACGACATGTCGTGGCTGCTTGTTACGACGGGCGCCTGGGTGCTCGCGCGATTCCTGCGGGCTGCGCCACTGCAGCAGCAGACCATTGCGCGAGTGTGGTTGTCGTTGGGAGGGGCCGGCCTGCTGGTCGGCCTTGGCTTCTTCGCCCACCCCAACATCACCCTGTTGATCCTGCCGCTGGCCACCTTGGTCCTGGTCCTGCTGCCGATCCGCATCTGGCAGGTGGCAGTGCTGGGCATTGGCTTTGTCGTCGGCGCTGCGCCCGCAGCAGTGTCCTATGTCGTCAATGCCGACATCACCACTTGGGATCCCTCGCACCCGCCGTTCGTGGCCGCGTCGGTTTACCTGAATGTCCTCGGGCTCAATGGCGTGCCTGACTATCTGACCACAGTGCTTCCCTCCGCGCTTGGGCTGCCCACCACGCACGATCTGTTCTCAGGTACCACGCAGAGCGTCCTGTGCTGGGTCTTCGTCATCGCGATGTCGCTCAGCTCTCTGGTGGGCATCGTGCGCGCCATCGTGAAGCGATCGCGGCTCACGATCGGGGCGGCCCTGGCACTGTCGTGGTGCGCCTCCTTCGCAGCCATGATCCTGTTCGCCACCTTCGTGGACCCGGTCTGGTTCTATGCAACGAGCCTGTCAATCCTGCTCTGGATCTGGATCGGCGCATTGCCCGAAGTCCTGCCGTGGAAGCAGATCGGCACGGTCGCGGCCATTGCGGCCATCGCTCTCATGGCGGTCTCGATGGTCTCCCAGAGCTGGTACTTCTACAAGCAGCCCATTTCCCGGATGCAGGACAAGCGCGACTACCTGCGCAACATCCAGCAGACAGCCCAACAGCTGGAGGGCGCGGGAGCCAGGATCATCTACGGCTCGTACTACGACGTCGTCCCCATCGGTTACGGCTCGGACTATGGTCTGCGCACCATCACTAATACTTATGACCGGATTCCGCTGACGAAGGAAGAGCTGGCGGCTGGTCCGTACACGGTTGCCGTCAATGAGCACCCCACGCATGAGTGGGCAGCAGACTCCCTGGAGAACGTTCGCAAGAACTGCACGGCGCTGGACAGGCACGTTGTGGCGCCGATGGGCGAGTTTGGTCTCTACGATTGCCCGGCACAAGCACTCGTGAGCAGTTAGTTCATGCAGCGCAATCCAGCAGCACGAGTCGCAGGTGGAAGGGAGGCCTCCAAATGAGCAAGGTCCTCATCTTCACTGCCACCTACGAGGAAGTCGAGAATATCGGCGCCTGGATCCGCGAGACCGCGAAGGCTTGTCCTGACACCGACATCCTGATCGTTGATGACTCATCGCCCGATGGCACGGGAGAACTCATCAGCGACCTGCAGGTGGCGTTTCCCCAGATCACGCTCATCACGCGCGCTGGCAAGACTGGCCTGAACACTGCTCATGTGCTGGCCATGGCCTACGCCAGCGAGCATGAGTACGACGTGCTCGTCACGATGGATGCTGATGGCTCGCATCAGCCGCGCCAGATCCCGCTGCTACTGGAGCGGTTGCAGCACAATGATGTCGATTTCGTCATCGGCACACGTTCCGCCGGAGGCACCCATCAGGCGAAGCTGTCGCGCCGCGTGCTGAGCCGCGGCGCCAATACTGCTGCGCGGGTGCTGCTCCCGGTCGGCATCACCGAGTACACGACCTCATTTCGCGCGTTCAACCCGACGGCTCTCGATGTGCTCAACCGGGCTGAGTTCAGTTCATCGGGTTACGCGTTCTTCATTGAGTGCATTGAGATCCTGCACCGCGCAGGCGTTCGATTTGCCGAAGTGCCGATTGACTTCATGGATCGCACGGGTGGACGCTCGAAGATCCCGAAGTCGCAGATATTCTCAAGCATGATTGCGCTTGTGCTGCTTGCTGTGAGCCGTCGATTCGCCGAGAGCGACCAGAAGGCCACAAGTAGTCTGCGCCAATGACTGAGTCCGCCTTGGCTCCACGCGGCATTCGCTCTCAGTTCGGATCCCTGGGTCAGCACTATCTGAGCGTGATCATCGTGGGGATCGTGACCAGCCAGCTCGTGCAGTACTTGGCCCCGAACAGCACCGCCTGGAAGGGTCAGGGACTGTCGATCCTGCTGACGCTCGCCGCCTTGGCTCTTGCTGTTGCCCTCTGCTTTGCGGCCTCGCCCATGATGCAGTGGTCCGGGCTCAGCAAGCTGATTCTGATCAGTCTGCTCCTCTATTGGGGCATTGCGCTCATCTCCAACTACAGCCATCACGATGGCTACAACTACACGGCCTTTGTCATTCCTGTCGTCGTGATCATGCTTTGGCTGCGACCGGTGAGCTATGCCGTCATGCGCATGAGTGTTGAGGTCTTCGCATGGTCGGTGCTGACGATCGCTGTGGTTGCGCAAGTGTGCGTCCGTCTCGGCTGGGTGGCAGCGCGCCAGGAATTTCCGCCNNCTCCTCTGCTGCCTTGGCTGGGGCAGGAGGCCCGTTGGGAAGGCCCATTCGGCAACGTCAACTACTCCGGTCCGATCGGGGCCTTCCTGTTCGTCTACGCCCTGACCTGCACAGGGGCCAAGCGCTGGATCCTCCTGGGTGGCGGAGTCGTGTTCCTGTTCGCCTCCGAATCCCGAGGCGCCTTCGCCGCTGCCATCGCTGGACTGCTGGTCTACGGGCTGCTGCAGGACCGTCCTCTGGGCGTGGTTATGACGCGCACCAAGCGGCTGGCGATCGTCGGTGGCATCCTGGCTGCGATCATGCTGGTGATCGCTGTGGTGGATCCCACGATGAATGGCCGAGCGACCATCTGGAATGAGTACCTGCACCTGTGGCCGACGCACCCGTGGTTCGGCTTCTCGCAGGCGGACATCCTGGCCACGATCGCCGACGGCAGGCTCTCCTTCTTTGCCACCCACGGCCACAACCTATTCTTCGAGACGCTGATCTCCGCCGGCATCCTGGGCTTGCTCGCACTGCTGTGCTGGCTGGCACTGGGCTTCATCGCGAGCCTTCGTGCTGCCCGTATGGGCATGGCCACGGGCTTCACGATCTTCGCCGCGATGCTGGTCAGCGCGATGGACGAGGATCTTTACACCGGCATCTATCTCTCAGTCTTGTTCCTCCCGACAGTCCTTGCTGTGCTGGTATCGATGAGCCGCCTGGATACCCGCACTCCTGAGGCCGAGGAGTTCTCCTGATGCCCAGGGTCAGCGTTGTCCTGCCGGTGTTCAATGGGGCACCGTTCCTGTCCCAGGCAATTGACTCCATCCTGCGGCAGACCTTCGCGGATCTGGAATTGCTGGTTGTCGATGACGCATCCACGGATGAGAGCACTGAAGTCGTACGCTCATTCGGTGATCCCCGCATTCGCCTGATCATGAATGAGACCAACCTCGGCCTCCCCGCAACGCTCAACGTTGGGCTGGAGGCTGCCGTCGGCGAGTTCATTGCCCGCCAGGACCAGGACGATGTCGCGCTTCCAGATCGGTTGGCCAAGCAAGTGCTGCGCATGGATGCCAACACGGCACTGGGGCTGCTGGGCACCTGGGCTGTGATTCTCACAGAGGATCCCAACGGGGATTGGGAGCCAAGCGGAGAGCATCGCCATCCCGCTGACGACGCGAGCCTTCGACTGCGCCTCTTCTGGAACTCGCCATTCGTCCACAGCACGGTGATGATGCGAGCTTCCGTGGTGCGGGCCGCAGGGGGCTACGCCACTGAGCCTGTCCGGGTGCTGCCAGAGGACTACGATCTGTGGACCCGCATCGCAAACGCAGCCGAGATCGGCAATGTGCCAGAGGCACTGCAGTGGTATCGCCAGACCTCCACCGGCCTGTCACGCGTGCAGGCCGAAGCTGTGCGCGAAGGGGTTGACCGCATTGCTTGCGCTCGCCTGCGTGCCGCTGTGCCTTCACGAATCTCAGATGCAACCGTTGCGCAGGTGGTGCGAGCACTGAATGGGCGCAATGAACTGCGTCGAGGGGCTAAGGAAATGATCGTGTGGAGCCGAGCGCTCCTGGCCGCCGCGCACAGCATCAACTCGCGCAAGGGGATGGCCTACCGTCGCGAACTGACCATCGCATGGCTGCGATTGATGCGCAATTCCCGGCGCACGGGAGCCTGACGCAGTCTGGCTCACCTCTAGGATTCCTTCTGTGTCATTGCGCAGTCGGGCCTCAATCGCCAAGCGCAGCTTCCTTGATCGACTCAAGGCCCATGCGGAGCAGTCGGAGTACGAGCGGTACCGCGAATTGGACTTCGCCGATGCGGCCGCGCT
This sequence comes from Actinomycetota bacterium, assembly GCA_003506065.1. GTDB lineage: Bacteria > Actinomycetota > Actinomycetes > S36-B12 > S36-B12 > UBA11398. Next base: position 4,909 of record DNXA01000159.1, on the reverse strand, counting down.
CCTGGAGGCGCACTTCGCCACCTGGTCTGAGCCCGGGCACATCAATCGGCCAGGGTTTGAAGCCGCGCTTCTCAGCGCGCACAAGCGACCGCTCACCATCATCGAGACGGGCACTTCCGCCTGGGGCACAGACTCCTCGCGTCTGTGGGACGCCTATGTGCAGCGATTCGGGGGTGAGTTCTGGTCGGTGGACCTGTCCGAGGCGCCGAGCAGGCGCTTGAGCAAGCAGGTGTGCGAACGTACTCAACTGGTGGTGCAGGACAGCGTGAGTTTCCTGCAGGCCTTCGTCGCCCAGGATCCGCTGCGCACCGTGGACCTCTGCTATCTGGACAGCTGGGATGTGGACTGGGCTGATCCGCAGGCCTCGATGGAGCATGGGCTGGCTGAATTCCAGGCCATCGCCCCGCTCCTGCACAGCGGCTCCATTCTCCTGATCGACGACACGCCAACAGCCCTGGAGTTCGTGCCAGCTGCGCATCTGGAACAGGCGAAGCGATTCCTTGCGCAGCACGGATTTCTCCCCGGCAAGGGAGCGCTGGTGATGCAGGCGCTTGGCCGGCGTCCTGATGTCCGGGTGATCTGGGAGGGCTACAGCGTGGGTCTGGCATTCGAGTGAGGATCAGCAGAGCATGACTGCGCCAATGACAATGAGGACTCGATGATGGAGCAAGAGGTTCGCGGCAACACCAACTACAACTGGGCATTCCCTCATGTCCAGGGTCCGATTGCCAGCATCGTCGAAATCGGCTCGCGCGATGGACTGGACGCGATCACCCTCGGCACCACATTCCAGGCCCCCGTCACTGCCTTTGAATGCGATCCCGCACAGTACGTCGCCACGGTTGAGAACGTCCGGGCAAGCGGCTTGAGCGACATAACGGTGCTCCCCTATGCCGTCAGTGATAAGAACGAGCCAATCACTTTCTGGCAAGTGGATACATCGACGTACAACGTGCCCGGCACAAGCTCGCTGTTCGAAGTGAACTTCGACAACCGGCAGAACAGCGACGTCGACTCGGGTCGTGCCGGCATTCAGCACGCGGTCACTGTTGAGGGGGCGCGCTTTGACTCACTAGGGATTGCTGCTCCAACCCTGCTGGCGATGGATGTGCAGGGTGCAGAAGTGCTTGCGCTCAAAGGCTTTGGAACCTTGTTGAGCCGGTGCAAGTACATCGTCACTGAGGCAGAGCGCGTGCCGAGCTACAAGGGTGGCAATTCATTCAAGGACCTTGATCGCTTCGTGCGCGCGCAGGGCTTCCGACTGGTCGCCACCAGTATCGGCTCAGGAACACGGCTTGCCCGCTGGCGGCAGTTCCTGTCCTTGAACCTGCGCATCGCTGTCAGTGATCGCACGCTGTTCCCCACCCGGAAGTACCAAGGCTGTTTCGACGTGCTGTATGTCAACAGCAGGCTCTCGGGCAGGGACTCCAGCAGCTCAGCTGACGCATGAACCCCATTCGCGGATTCAAGGACGGCTGGTACCTGCGCTACTCCCGTGTGGACCGGCGTCCCTCAGCCCTGTGGTCGTGGCCGGCGAGGTTCCTTCCTGCGGCTCAGCGCGCGGAAATCATGCGACGAGTGCGAAGCCTGCAACTGCCCGTCGATCCGCTGGAGTCTGCTGACCCGCCGTCGATCGAAGTGCTGCTTGTGACTACCCGTAAGGACTTTCCCACCCTTGTGCACGCAGCGAGCTCGACGATCAAGCACTCACGCAATCCCGTCTCACGCATCGTGCTCGTCACTCCGGAGGGCGATGTCGAGGACGCCCGAGCACTCATGCAGGAGTTGGCCTTGCCTGTCGAGACTCTCGTCCTCTCCGAGGACGCCGTGCTGAACGAGCAGGCACGCACCCGCCTGCGCGAGCACTTCGGCTGGCGCTATGGCTGGGTGCTGCAGCAGTTCCTGTGCCTGGCCTACACGATCACCAGTGAGGCCCCTGGTGTGCTCATTCTTGATTCTGACACCGTGCTGTCACGCGACCGCCTGTTCTTCGATGGCAGGCGTCAGATCCTCATGCCGACCCTGGAGCACCACGCGCCCTATTACGTGTTTCTGCGCAATGTGAATCCGCTGTTCGGCACCGAGACGAACTCCTACGTCTCGCATCACATGCTGTGGCAGCCCTCGATCCTGTGTGAGCTGCTGCAGATCGTCTGCGACGGCGATCTGGGCATCCTTGCCAAGTACGCCACGCAGTACGCCGACATGGAGACGGCCTCGCCCTTCTGCGTTGACTATGAGCTGTACGCGCAGGGCATCATGGCGGTGCACCCGGAGTTGGTTGCGCTGGCGAAGTGGGCGAACTCACCGGCCGGCCGCGAAGACCTCTCCACTGACCTGGAGCGCCATCCCGGGTACTCCCGATTCGCCTCGGTCAGCTTCCACAGCTTCCTGTGACAGGCCTCAGCGGAATCTGCTGTCCAGCAGGCTCCACGACGGGTAGTAGATGTCGGCGTCCGACAGGGCCTGCTTGAACCACGGCGTGGGGGCAAGGGCAGGAGTGCTGGTCGGATCCGCAAGCCAGGCACCCCACCAGCTGAATGAGCTGTTCGCCATAACGACAGCGGATGCCTTCGACATCAGCAGCACGCTCTCCATCGCGTGGCTGGTGTCCGCAGGCTCGACGAAGTGCATGCGTGCATCGACGTGCGCTAGCAGGCTCTGGGCTGCTGAGGGATCGTCGGAGAAGATGACGAGAGTGGAGCTCGCATTGCGCGTGCGCATCTGCTCGATGGCCCGCTCGTAGTAGTCGGCGTCCAGCAGTCCGTGATGATCGGCATTGACGGGCTTGGTGTAGTCGCCGCGGCGGATGTGCACGGCCGTCCAGTCGCCGAGCCCTGCCAGCAATGACTCCTCGGCACGGCCCCAGTCAGAGCGGGGAGCCTTGGCCAGCAGCTCAGCTCGCAGAGGGGAGGCGATGTCGTCGAAGTAGCGCCAGGACTGGAAGTACCCGAAGAGCCGAGTCCCGGCCTTGACCTGTCGGATACGCGCGTCATAGCCGAAGCCGCGCTCGCGGAAGTTCTGTGCGGATTCCGGCAGGGCCAGGGAGCGCTTGAGCTTGGCGATCAATCGGCTGCTGGGAGTGCGCGCAGTCACAGGAAGGATCTGGTCGGCCTCGATCAGCCAGTCAAGGGCCAGCAGGCGTGGCGTCTCGCCGGCTGCCGGCTGCGCGAGGAGGCTGACGTCGAAGCGCAGGGGGCTATTCACCCGCGTGGCAACCGCTCGGGCGCAGGCATAGATGAACAGCTGATTGCCGAGTCCGCCGACGATCTCTGCTGTGATCGGCTCCACGTCAGCGCGTTCGCTCATCACTCTTCTCCACGGCCACGATCAGCGGCTCCAGGTCGCTGAGATTGACGGCTCCCTCGACGAAGCAGTAGCTGCTGTCCAACAGCGATCGCTCCCGCATTGCGGCAAACCAGTTCATATGGCTCTCGTCATGCCACAGGGCGATGCGCCCGATGGCGTCATCATGGGCGGTGTTGGCGGCAAGCAGCGCGCAGGTGGCGATGAAGGCCTCCCGCCGGCCCATCCATGTGGCACCGCACACATAGGTTGAGCGCCGGCTGCGCGGAACGTAGGCAGCCGATGCCGCATTGCGCTCCCAGGTGCCAAGCCCGCCCTCCTTGGCGATCCGAGCCAGGTCACGAGCCAGCCGACTGGGGTGGCGCAGGTAGAACTTCGCCCTAGCGATGCCAGGCGGACGCCGATAGCCCGGATGCCGCACCAGGGCCATCCCGCCCTGCCAGGTCTGGGGATCCAGGTTCATGGGAGTACGGGCGACGATAAGCATGTCCGCATCCAGGTGGACGAGCACGTCCTGGGTCAGGGAGTCGGCGTGCTCGCTGATCAGCTGGAACCTCTGCATCGTGGCAGCAGGCCAGGTCAGCGAGTCGATCCTGATCGGATGCACGCGAATGCGTGACAGCTGCGGGGCGAACTCCTCAACGAGCTCGGGCTGATCGGTGAAGACATGCATGGTGAGCTCGGCCTCAGGAAACAGCAGCGCATCGGCAGAGGTGGCCATCTCCATCCAGTAGTGGACATAGCGATTGGTGGCGACGGACACCACACCAACGCTGCCGATCACGGGAGTCAATGTAGTGGGGTGCGCCCCCGGCACTCCTGCACAAATCGCCTTGCAAGGCGTGCAGGACCGGCAGGGTGGAGGCGGCCACTTGATACCCTTCCAAGGTTCAACTCAAGTCTGAAGGGCATGTGTGGCTGACTCGTTGCAAGCGAAAAGGGCTTCAATTCTCTCGGATGTGAGGGGCTTTGCAGAGGAGACCCTGCAGCGAGATGCATTCGTCCCCGGTGTCTCCGTCGTTCCCGTATCGGGCAAAGTGCTGGACCCTGAGGACTTCGTCGCACTTGTGGACTCCAGCCTTGATGGGTGGCTGACCGCCGGTCGATTCACTGAGGAGTTCGAGCGCAGCCTGGCCAAGTTCGTCGGCGTGCGCAGCGCGACGTTTGTGAACTCCGGATCCAGCGCGAATCTTGTCGCGCTCAGTGCCCTGACCAGCCCCAAGCTCGGCAAGCGGGCGCTCAAGGAGGGCGATGAGGTCCTGACCGTCGCCATGGGCTTCCCCACGACCGTCAATCCGATCCTGCAGAACCGGCTCAAGCCCGTTGTCGTCGATGTAGAGCTCGGGACCTATGACGCCATCCCCGCCATGCTCGAAGAGGCCATTGGCCCCAAGACGCGCGCGGTCATGATGGCGCATACCCTGGGTAATCCCTT
>DNXA01000159.1:0-129 GCA_003506065.1 Actinomycetota bacterium | reverse complement strand
AGTCCTTCCGTGACTGGGGCCGCGATTGCTACTGCGAGACCGGCCACGACAACACCTGCCTGAAGAGATTCGAGTGGCAGCTGGGTGATCTTCCGGTCGGCTATGACCACAAGTACATCTACAGCCACA